>DATGLU010000771.1:0-9839 GCA_035294045.1 Roseiarcus sp.
GCCCCCACGGAAAGCGTTCGTAGTAGAGGTCGCCGCCATTCGGCAGCTCAGTAAAGTCGTAGTCCGGCGCGAGGCGGAATCGCTCGACGTCGGTTTGGAATTGCGCGAGGACTTGTCGCTGCGTGTGAAAATGGGCGAGCATGGCGCGCTTCATCGCCGCGGCGCGCCGACCGAGCGGCGCCGTAAAGCCCTTAACCGGAGGCGTCGGCGCGAAGGTTTGCGTGACGACCCGGCCGTTTTCGCCGTGATAAAGCGGCGTCTCGATCAGCGCCGGCGCGCTCTCGCCTTGAGCCGCGATGAGCCGAATGGCGGCGCGCGCGGCGAAAGCCGCGGCGTCGTGATCGGGATGCCCGCCTTCATAGGCGTGGGTGAACACTGCGAGAGGCCGGCGCCGCAGAAATAGCGCGGCGAGACGGCGCGACAAAGCGGCGAGGCAAAGCGGCGTCTCCTGATCGATGATTCCGAGGCAGAGCAGGGCGCAAGGATCGATTCCGACCTCGGCAACGGCGGCGGTCAACTCCCGCCGCCGCGCCTGCGCATAGGCGCTTCGCTCGGCGAAGCCATGCGCGCGAGCGTCCTGCATATCGCGCGGCGCGCCGTCGGTCACGTGCACGATCGTGAGATCGGCGAAATCTGCGAGATGGCCGCCGAGGCCGATCGTCTCGTCGTCCGGATGAGCCACGACCACCATCGATTGGCGGCCCATGGCGGCGGATAGGCCGAGCGCTTGAAAAAGACTTGGCGCGCCATCGTCGCTTTGACATCGTTGGAGCGCGCGGGCCACAGGCGAAGCCTCGCTTCAGGCCGACACCGCCAGGCGGCGGGGCAGGGCGGCCGGTTTGTCCGGGGCGTAGCGACGGATCATCGCGGCGCAAAATTCGGCGAATTCCTCCTTGACGAGCGGCGCGCTCGTATGATGCGGCGCGACGCCGCGATGCGCCGGCGTGAAGCAGAAGGTGACGGTCACGTCGAAATCCTCCAGCGCCTGCATCTGGCGGTCGAACCAGGCGAGCGCGTTGGGCCGGAAACTGTCCGCCCAAGAGAGTCCAGTCCTGAGATAGGCGACGCCGAGCCGCTTCATCCAGGCGACCGCCTCGTCGAGTCTATGATCCTCGAAATGAAACCACTGGCAGAGGCCCAAAGCCGGCGTCAGCCTCGCGAAGCGCTCTAGCGCCGGCTTCGGCGTTCCGTCTTCGCGCAAGAGGCCCATCGCGAAATGGCGATAATAGGAAGAGCCCTCCGCCTCGCGGTGACGGGTCGTCGCCTCCCAGGTGCGCGGCAGGTCGTAGAGGCTGTACCAATGGATGCGCGGCGCCTTGCCGATCAGCAACTCCGCCGTCCGAGCCAACCCCCAGTCCTGGACTTCGTCGGCGCCGAAAGTGGAGACGCCGACTTCGCTTACCCAGACCGGCAGATCGGTGACCGCCCGGATTTCCGCGATCTTGGCCGGCCATTCGTCGATTTGCCAAAGGTTCCAATCGAGCGGAAAACCATGCACGGCGACCGCATCAACGTGATCGAGCACGCCCCGGCCCTTCATATTGGCGACGAAGAGCGGGTCGATCGGCGACATGCCGCCGAGCACTTTGGGAAGGGACGGATTTTCCGCGGCGATCGCGTCCGCCGCGGCGATTGTCATCTCCGCGAAGAGACGCCAATCCGGGTCGACCTCGGGATCCCAATGGGATTTGTTGTTCGGCTCGTTCCAGATCATCGCCGCTTCGATCATCCGCGCGCTCCCGCTGCTGGATAGACTGCGCCGCCGCCCGCCGGCGCCGCCGCGGCCCGGCACATGTAAACCTCCTCCTCCGGGCGCGAGAGGATTTCAAAGCCGGCGCTTCTCAACATAGCTTCGACGCAAGCTCGATTCGGCGCCCACCAATTGCTCGGATCGCCGGCATAGCGATGCTCGATGAAATGAAGGCGAGGGAAATCCGGGCGGTCGAAGGGCGTCCGGTCCCAGAATGCGTAATCCTCGGCGACCGGGGCGGCGCCTTCGGCGCCGCGCTGCATCGATTGAAACACCATCAGATCGCCGACGACATGTTCGCGGATTAGATCGAGCGCCAGAAGCGGATGGCGCAGGTGGTAGAGCACGCCCATGAAGAGGACGATATCGAAGCGCTCGCCGAGCGCGCCGACATCGTAGACCGAGAGGCGCCGGAACTCGATGTCGCAATCGGCGACCTCGGCCGCGAAGCGCGCTTGCCGCAAATAATCCTCGTCGCTGTCGACGCCGAGCACGCGCGCCGCGCCGCGCCGTTTCATTTCGATCGAGTAGAAGCCGGCGTTGCAGCCGATATCGAGCACGTTTCTGCCGCTCAAATCGGTCGGCACGGCGTCGGCGAATTTGCTCCATTTCACTGACGGGTAGTCGCCGAGAAAGTGATTGGGCGCGGTCGCTACGCCGCCGAGATCGATATTGTGGAACCACGGCCCGAGCGACGCCACGCGCTGGCGTATCTCCTCAGCCGAATAGCGCATCGAGGAGCTCCTGCTCAAGAGATCGGCGCGGCGGCGGCGCGCCCCAGCGGCGGCGAAATGGCGACGGCGGAGATCGCCTCGCCGCCTTCACCCTGATCGGCGGTGAGAAGTTGGAGCGCGGCGCGATAGCCGTGCAGCGTGCCGACATCGACATAGGCTTGTCCGGCGCGGACGCCGACCGCCTCGCCGCCCTCGGCGATATAGGCGTTGACCAACGTGCCGAAATATTCGTCCTGGCCGCCGCGCCGCCGCCACAGCGCATGCAGCGCCCGAAAGACCGAGGCCGGCATTTTGAAGGCGCCCCAAATCCAGCGCGACGGGTCTCCCGGTTTCTTGACCTCGATCGAAAGAACTTTGCCGGCGGCGTCGAGAAGAACGGCGTCGAACAGGTCCGGCCTTGCGACCGGGAAAAGGAGAAACGCCAGCTTGTCGTCGGGAAGCGCCGCGAATCCATCCTTCGGAAACCAAATCGTATCGGGGAGTCCGATCAGAACAGGCTCGTCGTCCAGCATCGGCGCGGCGCGGAAAACCGCGTCGCAGAGGCCGGCCGGCGAAGGCTGAACGACATAGGCGACCGCCGCTGCATCATACCCCGCGCCATAATAGCTGACGATGTCGTATTTTCCCGATCCGATCACGAAGGCGATCCGATCGACGCCGGCATAGATCATTCGCTCGACCAGGTACTCGCTGACCGCGCAAGGGCGTTCCGTCGCGCCGTCGCGGCGGCTGCCGACCGGCAAAAGCTCCTTTGAAAAGGCCAGCGGCTGAATGCGGCTGCCGCGGCCGGCGGCGGGTACGATCCCCCACATCGTCACGCTCCCAAAGCCGCCGCGGCGCCGGCGAAATTGCGCCGCTCGCCGCGGCGCGCCTCGGTCAAGACTTTTTCGAGCTCGGCGGCGCGATGAGCGGACGTATGCTTCGCCAGAACGCGGTCGCGCGCCGCCTCGCCGATGCGCCGCAATTCGTGGTCGGGAAGATCCAGGGCCGCGATCACGTCGGTGCAGCCGCCGGCGACGATGATCTCTCGCTCCGGCCGGAAGAATGTCTCGAGTCCTTCCCAAGAATCGCTGACGATCGCCGCGCCGCAGGCGGCCGCTTCGAAGAGCCGGCCCGATGGACACCAGCCCATCGCGGCCATGTCGCGCCGCGTCACGTTGAGCGTGAGGCGCGACGATGCGTAGAAAGCCGAATGCTCGCTCGGCGGCAAGTGCCGGACGAAGAAAATGTTCTTCGTCCATGGAAAGCCCTCTGGATATTGCGCGCCGGCGAGAACGAAACGCAGATCTGGGCGTCGTCGCGCCGGATCGATGAACAGGCGCTGCAAGGCCGGCTGGCGGTCGGCCGCATAGGTGCCGACATAGGAAAGATGAGCGCGGTAGCGCGGCGCCGGAGGCGCCGGATGGTGCTTCTCCGGATCGACATGGCCGTAAAGGGCGACGACGCGGCGCGCGCCCGCCAACAGGCCGAGCTCGTCGAGCGCCGCGCCGCCGGTATAGCTCAGAACGAGGTCGTAATCGCCGAGGCCGCGCGGCCCGATATAGGCGAGCGGCTCGCCTTGACGCAGCCGGGCGAGCGTCACCGGCGTATCGAGATCGTAGAACGCGCGCAAGGCGCGCGGCGCGGCGAGTACAAGGTCGCCGGCGGCGACGCCGTCCGGGCAATAGGAGGTGACCATCGCAACATCGGCCTCGGCGACATGGCGCCGCGCCAGAGCCTGCGCTTCGTCCCATTCCCGATAAAGGATCAGCTCGCCGTCCGGCAGTTCGTTGAGGTCGCGGTTTTGCGCGTAGTAGGGCGTATCGCGCTCGAAGAAGACCACCGTCCAACCGCGGCGCGCCAAGGCGCGCTGCAAGCCGCGCCACAAGGTGGCGTGGCCGTTGCCCCAGGACGATGTGACGGTCAAACCGAAAACGACGAGCTTCACGCGCGGCCCTCCGCGCCCTCGGCCGCGACAATCTCGTTGACGCTGACAATCTTCGCGCCGAGCGCCGTCAAAGCGAGGCGCGAAACCGAAGCCGGCGAAATCTCCAGCAAGGGCCAGGCGTCGAGGGAGAGGCCGAGGCAATAGAGCAGCGCCGCGCGGATGACCTCGGCATGGCTGATCAGCGCGACCGCGCCTTCCGGAGCGGCGGCGCTGACGCGCTCGATATGGCTCATGATCCGCGCTTGGACATCGCGCATCCTCTCGCCGCCGGGCGCGCGGGCGAGGCTGCGGCGCTCGTTCCAGCAGCGCCATTGGGTGTCCCGCGCGAGGTCGGCGAATTCGCAGCCCGACCACGCGCCGAAATCGACCTCGTCCAAAGCCTCGGCAATCTCGACCCGCAATTCGCCGCCGCGAGCCGTTTCGATCGCCCGCGCCGTTTCCGTCGCCCGCTGGCGCGGACTCGCATGAATCTGATCGAGTCGCTCGACGCGCATTCGCTCTCCCAACCGACGCGCTTGGGCTTTCCCGGTTTCGCCGAGGGCCGCGCCAGGACCTCTGCCCGCCAAGCGGACGGCGAGGTCGTCCTGCGCCGCGTGACGAATGAGATAGAAAATCGTCACGACAAGCGGCGAGGCCTCGCGCCGCCCCCATCGGCGATGAATCCCAATGTCCGTTCGCGGGCTTCGGCGTCGGTGAATTGCTCCGGCGGAGACTTCATGAAATAGCTGGATGGACCGATCAGCGCGCCGCCCAGGCCGCGATCGAGCGCCAGCTTGGCGCAGCGCACCGCGTCGATGACCACGCCGGCCGAGTTGGGAGAATCCCAGACTTCCAGCTTGACCTCCGCGTTGAGGGGCAGGCCGCCGAACGTCGTGCCCTCCATGCGGATATGGCAGAACTTCCGGTCGGTTAGCCAGGGTACGAAATCGCTCGGCCCGACATGGACGTTTTCCGCGTCGAGCGGCGCATCGAGTTGGCTCATCACCGACTGGGTCTTCGAAATCTTTTTCGATTCGAGCCGCTCCCGCTCCAGCATGTTGCGGAAATCGGTATTGCCGCCGAAATTCAGTTGGTAAGTTCTATCGAGCCTGACGCCGCGCTCGCGGAAAAGATTGGTCAAGACGCGATGAACGATGGTCGCGCCGACTTGGCTCTTGATATCGTCGCCGATCAGCGGCAGCTTTTGCTGCTCGAAGCGCTGCCGCCATTGCGGCTTGGAGGCGATGAAGACCGGAATGCAATTGACGAAGGCGCAGCCCGCCTTCAGCGTCTGCTCGGCATAAAATTCCGTCGCCTTTTGCGATCCGACCGGCAGATAGCAGACCACGACCTCGGTCTGCGTCGCTTTCAGCGTCTCGGCGACGTCGCAATCGGGCGCGCCGGACTCTTCGATCTCGTCGCGCAGGTATTTGCCGAGCCCGTCAAAGGTCGGGCCGCGCCGCACGGTCACGCCGGTCTTGGCGACGTCAGCGAAGCGATAGGTGTTGTTCGGCCCGGCATAGATTGCTTCGGCGACATCCTTGCCGACTTTCGTGGTCGCAATGTCGAACGCGGAGGCGATCTCGACATCGTCAATGCGATAGCCGCCGATCGAAACGCTCATCAGGCCGGGCGGCGGCTCGTTCGAGGCGGCGCCGCGATAATAGGTGAGCCCCTGCACCAGCGAGGACGCGCAATTGCCCACGCCGACAATGCCGACGCGCACCTTTTTGGAGCTCAACGGCCCCTCCTTAAGCGCAAATCAAATTACCCGGCCAACGCGCGGCATTGGGGGAAGTTCCGGCGCGTCGAGAATGCGACGCCGCGGCCGCGCGGCTCGGCTGGGACGAATTTGCGCGGCGGAGACGAAGGCGGTTGGCGGGGGCCGGTTCACGCTTGGCGGCTCGCCCATAGCGCGCGCGCTCCTTCGTGCGTCGCACTGTCGCCGCCGAATGCCCTTGTGAGCGCTGCTAAAATCTGCTTTCACTAGCAAACTGAGGGTTGCACCGCGGCCTGGCGGCGCATGGAGAGGACCCTTAAGCGAAAATTTGACGCTTATTTGCCGCTCGGATGAGTGCGGCGCCGGCTGATAGCCGGCGTTGATTCGCAGAATCCCCGCGGGCGGAGGGGAAGGAATGTCTCCAGGGGCTAGGCGCGTCGCGGCGGGGGGACGCGCAAGACGGGCGCTGATGCGCAGCTCGGCGCTGCTTCCTGTCGCCTTCGCATTGTTCGGCGCGTCTTCGGCTTTCGGTCAGGCCGTTAACCTTGGTCGGGCGGCTGGAAACGCCATCATTCCGGATGGACGGACGGCGACGACGCTCAGCGGCAATGGCCGCGTCACCAACATCACCACCACGACGCTGCGCGGCGGCAACGCTTACAATTCGTTCTCGCAGTTCCGCGAGGCGCGCGGCAATGTCGTTAACCTTGTCGTGCCGAACGCGGCGCGGAATCTCGTCAACGTCGTAACCGACGGTCCGGTCGATATTCAGGGCGCTCTCAATTCGTATAAGAACGGCGTGATCGGCGGCAATGTCGTCTTTGCCGATTCCTACGGTTTCATCGTCGGCAAGACAGGCGTCGTCAATGTCGGCGCGCTGACGGTCGTCACCCCCGCGAAGAGCGCGCTCGACAAGCTGATCAGCGCCAACGGCGCGATCGATTCAAAAGTCGCCAATCAAATCATCCATGGCGATGTGCCGCTTTCGCCGGACGGCTCCGTCTCGATCAGCGGCCAGATCGTCGCCCAGCATGGCGTCAGGATCAACGCCCATGACGTCGCCATTGCTGGCTCGGTTCCCGAGGCGGAGCGCGTCGCGCGCCAGAAAGCTTTGTTCGAATCCACGGTGAACGCCATCGGCTTGCGCGAAGGCGGCGCCATCGTCGCCCGCCATGGCGGCATCGAGATCGTCGCCACAAACAATATCGGGGTAGACGGCTCGCTCGCCGCCGGCGGCTCGCGGCGCCACGCCGCGTCGATCTCGCTGTCCGCCGGCCATTCGGTCTCGATCGGCGCGTCGGCGAAAATTCGCGCCACCGGCCGCAATTCCCATGTCGCGATCGCCGCGGGCGATGATGTCGCGATCGCCGGCGCCATCGCGGCGAAAGCGGCGCCGGGGGAGAGCGCCGGGCGGATCGATGTATCGGCCGCGGGCGATGTCAACATCGCCGATTCCGCCATGTTCGATGCGGCCGGCGCTGGGCTCAAGGCGAATGGCGGGACGATCTCGATCAAGCCGAGCGGCAATCTCGATGTCGCCGACGGCGCTGCGTTCGACGCCGGCGCTGGCGCCTTCGGCGAAGGCGGGCTTGTCGAGCTCAGCGCCGGGAAAGTCGCCACGATCGGCGACATTCAACTGAATCTCGGCGCCCCGGGGGGCAAAGCCGGCACGCTGCTGCTCGATCCCTGGGACTTGCAGATCGGCGGCGTCGCCGCCGGCGGCTCGTCGACGGCTTCCGACGTTACGGTCGATTCGAGCTTCTCGCCGAGCTTGGTCACGCATGGCGCGAGCGTCGTTCTGGAAGCCGATCATTCGATCACCATCGCCAATGGCGGCGTCATCGACACGACGCTTTCGGGCGGCCAATCCGGCGCCATCGCGCTGACCGCGCCGTCGATCACCGTGCAGGGCGGCGCGCAACTGCTCGCCGATGCGGTCGGCGGCGGGACGGCGGGCGCCATTACCCTCAAGGCGATCGCCAATGCGGCGAGCGCCGGCGTCGCGCAAATCGAGATCGGCGATACATCGGGTTCAGCCGCCATCGTCAAGGGCGGCGACATTCTGCTGCAGGCGACCGCGACTCTCGCCCAGGCGACCGATCACGCGATTATCGCGATCAATTCAGCCGGCGTCACCGCGGCGGGAACCTTGCAAGCCCAGGCGACCGCCAGTGGCGGAACCACCGTCAATGCGGTTGCCGCCGTCGCCTCGGCCGATGTGCAGGCTTCGGTCGACATAATCGGCTCGTCGACGGTGACGTCAGGCGGCGCGATGACGCTTGCGTCGGCCGCGACGGCTTCGGCGAGCGCGACCGGCGCTCTGCCATCCTCCATCTCGCTTGCCGCCGACGCTTCCGCCGCCGTGGCGACCGTCACCAGCCTCGCGCGCACCCATATCGGCGGCGCTTCGAATGTCTCGACCACCGGCGGCGCCGATATCGAGCTTTCGGCGACAAACACTGTGACCTCGAGCGCGACGGCCAACGCCAGCGGCGCTTCGGCCGGCGCAAGCGTCGCGGTCAATATCGTCCGCGCGACGACAAGCGCGAGCGTTGACGGCGCCGCCTCGGTAAACGCCGCGGGCGCGCTCAGCTTGCAGGCGACATCCTCGACCAGCGTCGCGGCGAACGCCGCGGCCTCTTCGGGCGGCGCGAGCTCGGCGCCCGATTCGTCCAGCATCACCAGTCAATATCTCAACGATCCGAACTACGCGCCTTACGAGAGCACCAGCGACGGCAAAGTCTCGGCGACCGGCGCCTTGGCCGTCGCCGATCTCGTCTCCTCGACGACCGCGTCGATGTCGTCCTCCAATCAGGCGACCGCCGGCGGCCTGCTGACGCTTGCCGCCTTGGCGTCGAACAGTTCGGCGTCCAGCGCCAACGCCTCCGCCGCAGACGGCGCGACCGGCATCGGCGCGGCGCTCGCGCTCAATCTGGTCCATGTGTCGAACGACGCGACGCTTGATCAGAGCGTACAGAGCGACGGCGTGACGTTGACTGCGCTGATGAGCGGCACAGCGGCGCAGAACGCGTTTACGGCGCAAGCGACGTCCGGCGCGGGCGGCGCCGATGTCGGCGTCGCCGGCGCGCTCGCCGTCAATCTTGTCGATTCCGAAAGCGAGGCCGAAATCGCGCCGAATGTCGGCGTCGCCGCCGGCGGCGGCAATGTGAGTTTGCAGTCCGACGATTTGTCGACATCGACGGCAACCGCTCAGCCCTCGACGCCGTCGAGCGGCCCCGCCGCGGGCAAGGTCGGGGTCGGGGCTTCGGTTGCGCTGAATCTGATCGCGACGCGGTCGATTGCGACCTTGGCGGACGGGTCGAGCGTGACGGGGGCTGGGTCGGTCTCGGTCGAGGCGGATTCGGTTCACGGCTTTGCGACGCAGGCGGACCAGGGGTCGGCGGGCGGAGTGTCGGTGACGCCGGTTGTCGCGCTGTCGCTGGTCGACGACGAGACGCAGGCGACGATCGGGGCGTTGACCGGCGGGTTGACGACGAGCGGCGACGTGACGGTGAAGGCGTCGCAATTGTCGACGGGGCTGACGACGGCGTCGGGGATCGCGGCGGGGGGCAAGGCGGCGGTCGGGGCGGCTCTGGCGATCGCGGTCGTCGACGACAGCGTGGTGGCGACGACCTCGACGAGCGTCGCTTCGGGCGGGGCGGTGGCCTTCGAGGCGGACGGGGCGTCGCTGAACGTGACGGCGGCGACGGCCTCGGCGTCGGGCGGCAA
>DATGLU010000772.1:0-6043 GCA_035294045.1 Roseiarcus sp.
CGACATCATCAATCTCGGTATCGGCCAGCCGGATTTCTTGACGCCGGCCCATATCGTCGAGGCCGCGGTCAAGGCCCTGCGCGACGGCCAGCACGGCTATACGCCGGCGACCGGCATCGCCGCCTTGCGCGAAGCGGTCGCCGCCGACCTCAAGAAGCGCCTCGATGTCGACGTCTCGCCCGATCTCGTCCTGATCGTGCCCGGCGGCAAGGTGACGATGTATATGGCGATCGTCATGTTCGGCGAGCCCGGCGCGGAGATCCTCTATCCCGATCCCGGATTCCCAATCTATCGCTCGATGATCGAGTATTCCGGCGCGACGCCGATCCCGGTCCCGGTGCGCGAGGAGAACGGCTTCGCCTTCTCCGCCGAGGAGGTCTTGAGCCTGATCACGCCGAGGGCGCGGCTGGTCATCCTCAATTCGCCGGCCAACCCGACCGGCGGCGTCACGCCCAAGGCGGAAATCGACAAATTCGTCGCCGGCCTCGCCCGCTGGCCGGACGTGGCGGTGCTCTCCGACGAAATCTACGGCCAAATGACCTATGACGGCCTCGCCCATCGGACGCTGCTCGCCTATCCGGAGATTCGCGATCGCCTGATCCTGCTCGACGGCTGGTCGAAGACCTATGCGATGACCGGCTGGCGGCTCGGCTATTCGGTCTGGCCCAAGCCGCTCTACGACAATGCGCGCAAGCTCGCGGTCAATTCCTATTCCTGCGTCAACGCGTCGGCGCAATATGCCGGCCTTGCCGCTTTGACCGGGCCGCAAGACGAAGTTCGCGCCATGGCCGCCGAATTCGACCGCCGCCGCGCCGTCGTCCTCGACGGGTTGAACAAGCTGCCGGGAGTGCGTGCGGCGACGCCGAAAGGCGCCTTCTACGCTTTTCCCAACATCGCCGCGACCGGCTGGAAGGCCAAGCCCCTCGCCTCGGCTTTGCTCGAAGAGGCCGGCGTCGCGACGATCGGCGGACCGGATTTCGGCGTTCATGGCGAAGGCTTCATCCGCCTGTCCTACGCCAATTCGACCGAGAACATTCAGCGCGCGCTCGAGCGGATCGGCGATTTCCTCAGCCGGCGCAACGCGCCGCGCTGACTTAGGTCTTGGTTTGACCGCGCCAAGCGCGCAGCAAGAGAGGCGCCGCCGCTCAATTCTCCGGCGCGCCGGGATCGCCGCGCTGATCCTCGCCGCGCTCTATCTCGGCCTTGCCTACGCCCTCCTTCCCGCCCTTTGGCGTCATCACGAGCGTCAGAAAGGGCTCGACGCTCTGCCGATGACCACCGTCACTGCGTTAGGCATTCCCGGCGATGCGCTCAATGTCGGGCTCGAAGGCGACGAAGCCGACGTGATCTGCGCCATGGCGGCGGCCGGCTGGTCGCCGGCCGATCCGGTCACGCTGAAAACCAGCCTCAAAATCACCGGCAGCGTCCTGTTCGACCGGCCTTACGCTAAGGCGCCGGTCAGCCCGCTTTTCTATCAAGGTCGCCGCGAAGACCTCGCTTTCGAAAAAGCGGCGGGGCGCAGCGCCGATAAGCGGCATCATGTCCGCTTCTGGAAAGTTCTCGATTCCGGCGAGGACGGATTGCCGGTCTGGCTCGGCGCGGCGACGTTCGATCGGGGCGTCGGCGTCAGCCACTATACCGGCCAGATCACCCATCACATTGCGCCCGACATCGATGCGGAGCGCGACCTCGTTTCCGCCGATCTCGCCGCGGCCAAGAAGGTCGACGCGACCTACGAGACGAGCGGGGTCGAGCCGTCGGTGGCGCTGCGCAATGGCGGCGGCGACTTCTACTATACCGACGGCGAGATACGCTTCAGCAAGCTGACCAAAGGCTGCGACAGCCGCAATGCGCAGCCGGAAACCCTGCCGACGCCGCCGCTGGTCGAAACGCGCGGCTGGGTCTGGCGCCATGTCGTAACGCCGATCGCGGCGCTCGCGCATGGGGCGAGGTAATGTCATTCCCGCGAAAGCGGGAATCCAGAGAACCACAGAGCGTAAGGATAGACCGTACTGGATTCCCGCTTTCGCGGGAATGACACTGGCGGCCGCTAGCCCGCGAACACCACCGTCTTGTTGCGGTTGAGCAGCACGCGATCCTCGAGATGATGCGCCAGCGCGCGCGAGAGCACGCGCCGCTCGATGTCGCGGCCCTTGCGCACGAGGTCTTCCGGCGTGTCGCGATGGGTGATCGTCTCCACGTCCTGCTCGATGATCGGCCCCTCGTCGAGATCGGATGTGACGTAATGGGCCGTCGCGCCGATCAGCTTGACGCCGCGCTCATGCGCCTGGTGGTACGGCTTGGCGCCTTTGAAGCCGGGCAGGAAGGAATGATGAATGTTGATCGCCCGCCCTTGCAGCTTGGCGACCAGGCCATCGGAGAGGATCTGCATATAGCGGGCGAGCACGACGACGTCGCATTTCGACGTCCTCACCAAGTCCCAGACCTGCGTCTCCTGCTCGAGCTTGGTCTGCTTGGTGATCGGCAGGTAGTGGAACGGGATGTCGCCGAAATCGATATGGGCGTAGGTCTCGCGCGGGTAGTTGGCGCCGACGCCGACCACATCCATCCTGAGTTCGCCGCTGCGCCAGCGATAGAGAAGATCGACGAGGCAATGATCGAAGCGCGAGACGAGGATGAGGACGCGCTTCTTCTCCTCGCTCGCCCGCAGCGACCATGTCATCGCGAAAGGCTCGGCGATCGCCTCGAAACGCCCGCGCAGGGCGGCGGGTTCAAGCGTCTGGCCGGCGGCGTCGAAAACGACGCGCATGAAGAAATTGCCGGTCTCGGTGTCGTCGAATTGCTGCGCGTCGAGAATATTCGCGCCGCTTTCGAAGAGGCTGGTCGAGACTTTCGCGACGATCCCCGGCCGGTTGGCGCAGGAAAGGGTGAGAATGTATCGGGGCCCCGCCATACGGTTTCGCCTTTCCTGACGCGCCGCCGAAAGCGGCTTCGACCGCCCTCAATGGCCGCAACAACGCCTTGATCGTCAAGAGAAAACCTTTTTTCCAAAGGCTCGCGCGACAAGAAAATTGCGCTAGGCTTATCACTCGGGCGCGACGCCGCTCCGCATTGACCTTGAGCCGCCCCGCGCGATAGCGCTCGGAGAGCCTTTGGACGTGAAGCGCTGATGGCGTCGCGGCTGGAGCAATTCCTCGATAGGACGGCCGGCGAGGCGGTCGAGGCCTTCGCCCGCTTCTGCCGCGGCGCGCCGCCATCGGGCGCGACGAGGACTTACGCGATCGGCGACATTCACGGCTGCGCCGATCTTCTCATCGCCCTGCTCGCCGCCATCCGCGCCGCCCACCCGGCCGACCGGCGCTGCCGCCTGATCTTTCTCGGCGATCTCGTCGATCGCGGCCCGGACAGCGCCAAGGCGGCGGCGATGGTCCATGCGCTTCAGGCGCAGGCGCCCGCGGTCGAGTGCCTGCGCGGCAATCACGAGCAGATGATGATCGACTGGCTGCGGGCGGGCGACGATCTCTGGCTCGTCAATGGCGGCTTGGGCACGATCAGGTCGTTTGGCGTCGAGGCCGGAGGCGAAGAGGCCTTTACGGCGGCCGTCGCATGGATGGAGAGCCTGGCGACCTGGCGGGAGGACGCGAAGCATATCTATGTCCATGCCGGCCTGCGCCCAGGCCGGCCCTATAACCGCCAGAGCGATCAGGATCGCCTGTGGATTCGCGAAGGCTTTCTCGATGTCGAGCATGATTTCGGCAAGCATGTCGTCCACGGCCATACGCCGCGCCTTGGCGGTCCCGAGCGCCGCCGGTTTCGCACCAATATCGATACCGGCGCGGTCTATGGCGGCGCCCTCACCGCCGCAATTCTGGACGACGAATCGCCCGCGCCGATCGGATTTTTGCGGATTCCTGCCTCGACGATTTCGAGATCGGCTTGATTTTTCTCCTGTTCAGGAGTATTTTGAGACAAATTTAGGAGAATCGCGATGAGCGAAACCTCCCTTTATCCGCAGACGCGCTATGCGCCGTCGCCGCTCGTCGACCTGACCGCCAAGGAGGAGCGCGAGCGGCTGAGCCCGGCTGCGATCCGAACCTTCTTCAACATCATGGCGCGCTGGAGCGTGCGCGACGAGGACGCCCGCGCCTTGCTCGGCGGCATGTCGAACGGCCCGTTCTATGAGATGAAGAAGAATTCCGAGCGGACGCTCGATGCGGACAGACTAACCCGCATCTCCTACCTGATCGGCGTCTTCAAGGCGCTCAACATTCTCTATTCGGAGGCGCTGGCCGACCGTTGGGTTCAGCTTCCGAACGATAATCCGATTTTCGCCGGCCGCACGCCTCTGGCCTATATGATGAAAGGCGGGCAGCCGGCGATGCAGACGGTGCGGCGCCTGCTCGATTCGCGCCGCGGCGGCCTGTGACCCTGCCGCCGACCAGTCTCGTCCGGCGCTACGATACCCATCGCCTGATCCCGGCCAAGTATAGCCAAGGCGGCGACAGCGTTCTCGTTCGCGTTGCGGCCAGCGACGCCGACCTGCCGCAGATTTTCGATCTGGACAACGCGACCAACGATCGCCTGCTCGCCGAAAATGGCTACCTGCCCGGCATCGGGGTCCACGAGCTCGTCTTCGGCGTCCCCTATTATCGCATCGTGAACGCCGCCTTTTGCCATGCGCATCCGCTCGGCAGCCGATTCAACGGACCGGACCGCGGCGCCTGGTACGCAGCGTTCGAATTGGCGACGTCGCAGGCCGAGATCGCCTACCACAAGCAACGCGAGCTGCGCGAAGTGAAGTGGCGCGAAGAGGAGGCGCTCTATGACGATTACCTCGCCGATTTCAGCGCCGAATTGCACGATTTGCGCCTCTCTTCCGAATTCCGGGCCTGCCTTGATCCCGCTAGCTACGTCGCTTCGCAAGATCTCGCCCAAAGGCTCCTCGAAACGGGCGCCCTCGGCGTCGTCTATCCGAGCGTCCGCAAGGCGGGAGGGACCTGCCTCGCCTGCTTCCGACCGGCCTTGGTCGCCAATGTCCGGAAAAGCGGCTCGTACCTCTTCCGATGGGATGGAGAGCGGGCGGTTGTCGCACCGCACGAATGAGGCCCGCGGCCGCCTTCGCGCCCATTCTTACTGGCGCGGCTGCTGGACGAACTCGCGCGCCGAACGGTATTCGCGCACGACCCGGTCGGTCAGCTCCTGAACCGAGGTTTCGCTGGTGCGCTTGTCGAAGGCGATCACGCCCCCTTCGACGAGATTGATGCGGTCGCAGACGTCGAAAATCTGTGCGTAATTATGCGCGATGATGATCATCGCGATGTCGCCCTCCTCCTTCAGCCGCTGGATCAGGTCGAGGATCAGCGCCGATTCCTTCGCGCCCATGGCGGCGGTCGGCTCGTCGAGCAGGAGCAGTTTCGCCTTTTGATAGACGGAGCGGGCGATGGCGACGGCCTGGCGCTGTCCGCCCGACAGCTTGGCGACCTCGACATCGACGGATGGAATCCTGACCTGCATGCGCTCGAGCAGCTCGATCGCCCGCCGCCGCATCTGGCGCTCGTCCAGCACGCCGAGGAATCCGCCGCGAACCGGCTCGCGCTGGAGGAACATGTTGCGATAGACGTTGAGCTGGTTGACCAAGGCGAGGTCCTGATAGACCGCCTCGATGCCGAGCGAGCGGGCATGGCTGACCGAGCGGAATTGAATCGGCTTGCCCTCGAAATAGAGGCGCCCGGCGCTCGGCTGATGGTAGCCGGTGAAAATCTTCATCAGGGTCGACTTGCCGGCGCCATTGTCGCCGAGCAGGCCAAGGACCTCGCCGCGGCGGAGCTGCAGATTGACGTCTTTCAGCGCCGCGATGGTTCCGAAGGATTTCTCGACATGCTCGGCGCGAAGCACTTCCGATCCGGGGGCAGCCGGCATCACGTCTCTCCCCGATCGCGCCACCGCGTCAGGCGGACATTGACCGCCATCGTCGCGAGGATGGCGCCGCCCAGAATCATGTCGAAGGTGAACGCGCTCACCCCGGAAAGGGTGAAGCCGTCCTTGAGAATGCCCAGCACCAAGGCGCCGATAAAGGCGCCGA
>DATGLU010000773.1:0-3922 GCA_035294045.1 Roseiarcus sp.
TCGCTCTTTGTCTCTTCGCTCATGGCGAAACCGCCTTCATATGCGCTTCGATCAGCGCGCGCATCGCCTCCGGCCGCTCGATGCAGGGCAAATGGCCGGCGCCGGCGACAATTTCGAGCCTTGCGCCGGGGATCAGGCCGGCGAGCTGGCGCGCCAGTTCGGGCGGCGTCGCGCCGTCCTCGTCGCCGACGATCACCGTGGTCGGCGCCGCGACCGACTTGGCCGCCTCGGTGAAATCGGGCTGGCCGACCGTCCGGCAGGCGGCGGCGTAGCCGTCCCTCGGCGTCCTGGTCAGCATGGCGCGCCAGCCGGCCATCATGTCGGGATTGTTCGTCCGGTAGCCCGCGGTAAACCAGCGCTCCAGCACGCCGTCGGCGATCGTTTCGATGCCGCCGCTCTGCACCACATCGGCGCGGGCATTGTAGAAGTCCGCATTTCCGATCCGGCAGCCGGTGTCGCAGAGGACCAGCGAGGCGACGAGATCGCGGCGGCTTCGATAGAGCTCCTGCGCGATGAGGCCGCCGATCGAAATGCCGACAATGGTCGCCGCGCCGACCTTCAGATTATCGATCAGGCCGGCGAGATCGGCGGCGAAATCGCCGATCCCCGCCGCCGCGGCCGGATGCGAGGAGAGGCCATGGCCGCGCTTGTCGTAGCGGATCGCCCGCCATCGCCGCGCCAGCGGCGCCGCGACCTCGTCCCAGATGCGCAAATCCGTGCCGAGCGAATTGATGAAGACGATGGCCGGCGCCGAGCGCGGCCCCTCGTCGGCGTAATGCGCGACCCCGCCATTGGTCCGGAAGAATTTCACGGTTCGCCGCTCCTCCCGCACCGGTGCGGATTCGTTTGTCGCCCAACAATTATATTCTATAAGATTTAACGCAAGCTGGAAACCCGGCCTTGTGGTTCAAGGCGCCGATTCGAGGCCATCCGCATCGCAGCCTCCTCGTCCTGCGCCCGCGCCTGGGCGGCAAGGCGGACGGGCGTATTGGCGGCCCCGAACAGATCATAATTCTTCCGCTGCACGATTTCGAAGAAGAATCGATCCTGGAACGTCCGCGTATAGATGTGGAAAAATTCGCCGTCCTTGAGGCGGTCATAGAGCACGCCGAGGCCGCGCATCCGGGCGAGAAGGTCAGGCGCGATGTCAAAACGCGCGGCGAGGTCGTCATAGTAATTGTCGGGAATGTCGAGAAAGGCGACGCCTCTCGCCTGCGCCGCTTCGACGGCGGCGAAAATATCGCCGGCGAGCAGCGCGATCTGCTGGAAGCCGGCGCCGCCGAAAGCGTCGAGAAAGCGCGTCGCGATCGTCGCGCCGCCGTCCGAGACGTTGAGCGCGATGCGCACCTCGCCCGCCGGGCTGCGCAGGGATCGCGAAAAGAAGGCGCCGTGCGGATCGGCGATCTCGACCTGCGGCTCGCTGCGAAAGCCGAGCACCGATTTATAGAACAAGGCCCAGGTCAGGAATTCGCTGCGGCGGACGACATTCGAGAGATGATCGATCTTGCATAGCGGGCTTTGCGCTTGGACATCCGCCTCGGCGACGAAGTCGCGCTCCCAATGCGAATTTTCGTCGATGAAATAGACGAGGCTGCCTTCCACCCCGGCGACCGCCGGGATCAAGGCTTCGCCAGGTCCGATCTTGCCGAAATAGGTCGGGCACTCCATCGCGCCGGCCCTCTCCAAGGCTTGTTCGACCTTGTCGACGCGCAGAGCGAGCGCGCAGACCGAAGGGCCATGCAGCAGATTGAATGCATGGGCGAAGCTTTCGCGCTCCCGGTTCACCACGATGTTGATCGCGCCGGCGCGGTAGAGATCGACGTCCTTCGAGCGGTGGCGCGCGGCGCGGACAAGGCCGAGTCCGTCGAGCAGGGCGGCGAGCGCGGCGCGCTCGCCCTCGGCCACGGCGAACTCGACGAACGCGACCGCCTCGACGCGCGGCGCCGCGGGCAGCGGCGCCAGATCGGCGAGCGGCGGATCGCCGCGCGCCCGGCGCCTTTCAGCGAGTTTTTCGCCGCTCATCCTCAAGGCGCGCAAGCCGTCGAGCGCGATCGTCGCCGCGGAGGCGCCGCGGAACTGGTCGTTGAAAACCTCCAGCGAGACCGGGCCGCGATAGCCTGAGCGGGTCACGGCGTCGAGGAAGTCGATCAGCGAATAATCGCCCTGGCCGGGATGGCAGCGATAGTGCCGGCTCAGCGACAGCGGGTCCATCTGGATCGCCGGCGCGTCGGCGATCTGAACGAGCGCGATTCGTTCGGCCGACAGCGCGGCGATCGGCTCGATCGGATTGCCGCGCGCGCAGATATGGAAACTGTCGAGCACGATGCCGAGATTGGGCCGGTCGGCCGCCTCGACCATCGCCCAGGCCTGCGTCCAGTCCTTGACGTGACGGCCCCAGGCGAGCGCCTCGTAGCCGATGCGAAAGCCGTGCTGGCGGGCGCGGTCGGCGAGTTCGGCGAGGTCGGCGGCGGCGCGGGCGGGCTCGTCGATCGCCTCCTCCGAAACGTTCGAGCAGAGGCAGAGGAGGCGCGCGCCGAGCTCGTGCATGAGGTCGAACTTGTGCGCGGCGCGCTCGAAATTGCGGGCGCGGGCCGGATCGGGCATCGCCTCGAAATCGCGCAACGGCTGGAGCGCGACGATTTCCAGGCCGAGATCGGCCGCCATCCGCCTCACGTCGCGCGGCTTGCCGGCGAAAAACGTGAGGTCGTTCTCGAAAATCTCGACCGCCCGGAACCCCGCCTTGGCCGCCGCCGCGAGCTTGGCCTCGAGCGCGCCGCCCATGCAGACCGTGGCGATGGACCATCTCAGCATTTCTGGAAAATCTCCTATATTTCTGCTTTCATAGAGGATATACTCCAGGCGGGCCAGTCACGTTCCTGTCATTGCGAGGAGCGGCGGTGTCATTCCCGCGAAAGCGGGAATCCAGGCGGCGCCCGCTTTCAGAGCGCGGCGGTCTGGATTCCCGCTTTCGCGGGAATGACAGGTACGGAGAGGGCGGTACGGATGAACGATGGACGAAACGGCGGGGCGACTTTGGCCGAGACGCTGCATGAGCGCATCCGCCAGGACATCATCCTCGGCGCGCTGCAGCCCGCCGCCAAGCTCAAGCTGGAGAAACTCAGCAAGAGCTACGGCGTCAGCGTCAACACGCTGCGCGAATCGCTGTCGCGCCTCGCCGCGGACGGGCTGGTCGTCGCCGAGGGGCAGAAAGGCTTCGCCGTCCTGCCCGTCTCGATGGAGGATTTGCGCGAGATCACCGAGATGCGCCAGCTCCTCGAATGCCACGCCTTGCGCCAGTCGATCGCCAACGCCGATCTGGACTGGGAGGCGCGATTGGTCGGCGCCTATCACAAGCTGTCGAAGATCGAGGCGCTGGTCGAGGCCGAGCCGGAGCGCTATGGCGACGCCTGGGAGCGCTACAATCAGGAGTTCCACGCGGCGCTGATCGCTAATTGCCGCTCGCGCTGGCTGAAGCTGTTCCACAAGGCGATGTACGATCACAGCCAGCGCTACCGCATGCTGTCGCTGAAGACCAAGCCCTTCCCGCGCTCGCAATCGGCCGAGGAGCATCGCCAGATTCTCGACGCTGCGATCGCCCGCGATGCCGACACGGCCGAGCGCATCCTGGCGAGCCATATTCTCAAAGGGGCGGAATTGACCGGGCTCGAAGCGCCGGCTGAACCGGCTAAACGTAAAGCGCGCGATAAATAAAGGAGATTTCGTCTTCTATTGGTTATTGACTTGTTTTTGTCACTAGCCTAAGCCGTCATTGCGAGGAGCGAAGCGACGAAGCAATCCAGTGGTCGGGACGCTGCGCCCGACGAATGGATTGGTTCGCTTCGCTCGTAATGACGGAAGAGGATTTTGGGCCGTTGGCGAGCGCCTATCCTGAAAGTGTCCTGCTCGGCCTGATCGGCGCGCC
>DATGLU010000774.1:0-2953 GCA_035294045.1 Roseiarcus sp.
CCCGGCGGTCAATTCGGGAAAGCCATAGGTCCAGCCGGGCGCGACGCGATGCGCGGTCGAAGCGTCGATGATCCGCGGCTGCGAGCCGGCAAGCCCATCGATGAGCGCGACCGTCTCCCGGGCCGCGCTGTCCGGCAGGCAAAGGATGACGAGATCGGCTTCGGCGAGAAGCCGTTTCTTGGCCTCGGCGTCCTTGCGCTGCTGGGACGGCAGGCCGACCAGCGCGACGCCCGGCAAGCCGGCGAGCTCCTCGCGGATTTGCAAGCCGGTCGTGCCGGCTTCGCCATCAATGAAAATCTTGGCAGGCATGATCAACCTAGAGGAAGCGAATTGCGCTTAGAGCGAGGCTTGCGGCGACGAGTTCGTCTCGTCGCGGACGGCGATCAAAATCGTCGGATTCGTGCGGCGCCTGAGCTGATCATGCCCGCGCAAATGGCCCGGGCGCCGCCGAATGTCAAGCCTCGCCGCCTTATTGGTTGGCGATCGCCGAAATGCTGACCTTGCTGAGAATGGCGCTCGGATCGCCGGCCATGAAATCGGCGGCCTTCAGCGGCGCGCCTTTGGCCTTCAGCGATACCGTGAGGTTCTTCGGCGCATTGATGAATTTCTGCGCTTCCGCCGCGACTTTCAGCGAATCCGGCGCGCCGCCGAGCATCAGCGGCACCATTTGCGCTGCGGTTGCCGCAATCTGCTGCTGGAGCGCCTCGGGCGTCGCGCCTTGTTGCTTGGCGTAGAAAGCCAGGCACTTTTCGAAAAGGCCGGAATTGACCAGCTTGATTTCGACCGAGGCGATGCTGCCGCCGAGCAAGGCTTGCATGCGGGCGCCGTCGTCGCCGGTGAACAGAGCCGGCTCGATATCGGCGAAATTGGCTTTGAGGCCGACCGAGCCCATTTGCACGCCTTCGATCGTGAACTGATCGAGCGACAGGGTCTTGGCGTCGGCCTCGTAATGGGCGCCGACCGCGGCGCCGAGCTCGATCTTGGAATAGCCGAGCGAAGCCAGCTCAGCGGCAAACTCGGAGCCCGGAGCCGGCTCGACGAGAAGGCCTTTCAGCGTGGTCGAACCTTGCTTCATCACGTCGCCGTCGTAATCGTTCTTGAGCTCGAACGAGCCGAAGGCGAGATGGATCGATTTGCCGGGCGTCTTGTCGTCGGGCGCGACGATGTCGACGCTCTGCCAGGTCAAGTGGCCCAGCCGCCCTTTCGGCGCGCCGCCGCCCCCGCCCGTCGCTTTCAGCACGTCGCCGAGATCGGCGTCTTCGAGCAGCAGAGCGCCGGATTTGATCGCGAGCTTCGCGCCGTTTTGTTCGCCGCCGCCGTCAATCCCGGCGATCGACAGCTTGCCGACCCTGCCCTCGTCGATGTCGTTCGCTTCGAAGCCGTTCAGGCGGACAAGGCCGCCCTCTTTCGGCGAAAGCTCGATGGAGGGAATCGAGATTTTGTCCGCTTTCAGCTTCTTGACGAGTTCGAGCTCCTCGTTCTTCGGCGTGCCCGGCGTCAGCAGCTTTTGGACTTCTTCCTTTTCGAGATTGGTATTGGTGAATTCGATATGCTTGATGACGATCTTGCCGCCTTCCTTGTCGGTGGTCGAGAAATCGTCGATCGCGACATCGCCGGTTTGTCCCGCCGGCCAGGCGCGCGCCTGATGAGGCGTCAAAAAAAAGCTCGCGGCGACAACGATCGCCGCGAGGCTGGCGGAAGCGGCCGCCAGGCCCTTAGACCGTCCGAGCATCCCCTCTACTCCCTCCAGAATCCCCGTTGCGCGCTGACCCGCGCCGTATTTCGCGGCCTGCGCGCTCGAAAAAGGCGCTTTTTCTTTGATCATGCGCGAAGTCGCCGCCGGTGTCGATGGCCGGGCGTTCGCGGCAAAAAGAAAGGCGGCAGAAGCCGCCTTTATTCGCTGAAATCCAATCGCCGTTAACGCTTCGAGAACTGGAAGCTGCGGCGGGCTTTCTTGTGGCCGTATTTCTTGCGCTCGACGACGCGGGAATCGCGGGTCAAGAAGCCTTCCTTCTTGAGGATCGGCCTGAGCTCCGGCTCGTAATTGGTCAGCGCCTTGGCGATGCCGTGGCGCACCGCGCCGGCCTGGCCGGAAAGGCCGCCGCCCGAGACGTTGATAACCAGATCGTACTGGGTCAGCCGGTTGGCGACGACAAGCGGCTGGTTGAGGATCATGCGCAGAACCGGCCGAGCGAAATAGGCGTCGAGGGCGCGGCCGTTCACCGTCGCCTGGCCGCGGCCGGGCTTGATCCAGACGCGGGCGACCGCGTTCTTGCGCTTGCCGGTCGCGTAGGCGCGGCCATGCTTGTCGAGCTTCTGCACGTAATGCGGCGCTTCGGGCGCCGGGGCGGCGGTCGCGTCTTTCAGATCGGCGAGCGAGGAAAGGGTCTCAGCCATGGGAATCAGGCGCTCCGGCGGTTCTTCGGGTTCAGGCTCGCCACGGCGAGGGCGACCGGGTTCTGGGCGGCGTGCGGGTGATCGGGGCCCTTATAAACGCGCAGATTGCTGAGCTGCTTCCGCCCGAGCGGGCCGCGCGGCAGCATGCGCTCGACCGCCTTCTCGACGATGCGCTCGGGATAGCGCCCTTCGAGGATCGACTTGGCGGAGCGCTCTTTGATGCCTCCAATAAAGCCGGTGTAGTGATGGTACACCTTCTGGTCGCGCTTGCGGCCGGTGAGGACGACCTTTTCGGCGTTGACGACGATGACATTGTCGCCGTCATCGACATGCGGCGTGAAGGAGGGCTTGTGCTTGCCGCGCAAGCGCATCGCGACGATCGTGGCGAGGCGCCCGACGACGAGGCCCTTGGCGTCGATGAGAAGCCATTTCTTCTCGACATCGGCCGGTTTGGTCGAAGTGGTTTTGCCGAACATGAGGGTTTTGAAATCCGTAATTGAAAGGGCGCGCCGAGAGGACGCGCCCAAGCGAGGCGCTTATAAGGGCGCGCCGGCCG
>DATGLU010000775.1:0-3241 GCA_035294045.1 Roseiarcus sp.
ATGTCCCTTCAGGACGCCGCCCAACCTGAGCCGCTCTTCAAGCGCGTGGTGATCAAGCTTTCCGGCGAGGCCTTGATGGGGCGCGAGCCGCATGGGCTCGACATGCCGACGCTGCGCCGCATCGCCGGCGATCTGAAGATCACCCGCGACATGGGCGTGCAGGTCGCGGTGGTGATCGGCGGCGGCAATTTCTTTCGCGGCCTCGCCGGGGCCGACAAGGGCATCGAGCGCGCGCGCGCCGATTCGATCGGCATGCTGGCGACGGTGATGAACGCGCTCGCCATGGAGGGCGCGCTCGAGGAGATCGGCCAGCCGGCGCGGGTGCTCTCCGCCGTCGCCATGCCCTCGGTCTGCCAGCCCTATTCGCGCCAGGCCGCGCTCGCCCATCTCGTCAAGCGAAGGGTCATCCTGCTCGCCGGCGGCACGGGCAATCCGTTCTTCACCACCGATACCGGGGCCGCCTTGCGCGCCGCCGAACTTTCCGCCAATGCGGTGATGAAAGCGACGCAGGTCGACGGCATCTATACCGAGGACCCGAAGAAGAACGCCGGCGCGCTGCGCTACGAGCGCCTGACCCATGACGAAGCGATCGAGAAGAACCTCGCCGTGATGGACACCGCCGCCTTCGCTTTGGCGCGCGAGAACCGCATCCCGATCATCGTCTTCTCGGTCAACGAGCCGGGCGCGATCCCGGCCGCGCTTCTGGGGCAGGGCAGGGCGACTTACGTGATGCCGTGAGGGCGGTAGGCTCGGCCGTCAGTGCAACACGTCTATTTTTTTGCTTAGGATGCCATATTTTAGGATACTTGCGGGCAATGAATACGGCAATAAGGCTCAGCCGATGAGCAGGAGAGTCGGAATGGCAGAACGGAAATCAGCGCTGAAGCGCGCGCCAAAGCGCCCGGAGTTAGAGAAACTCTTAGAATTGGCGAAAGCTGCGGACGTTACCGATGAGCAGCTTCGGGAACAGCGCGCAAGTTTCATATTTGGTAACGCGCCGAAAGGATCGCGGATAACAAAGCAGTCCGCTTTGAAAGCTTCGAACCGAATCCGGGTGACCGGATAAGCGGTATGACGAATCGCTAAATATGTTCGTCCTGGAGCACGAAGATCAGGAACTATACGACCGGGTTCAGGAGCAAAATCTGAACCGGCAATACGAGCTCCTGACCAACTGTATTGAGATAGGCTTAACGAAGGGCCCCGTGGCCTTCGATAAGTACATGCTTTGGGCGCTTAATCATGTTGCTGTCGCGAATATTTCTCAATTTGGCGGCCGTTTCCGAGAGGAGCCGATCTACGTAGGCAATCACAAACCGCCCCACTTTAATGAAGTGGGAGATTGGATGGACAGGTTTATCTCGACCGTTCAGGAGAATTGGTACATCTGGTCGCCTACGGAGCTTGGGGCGTACGGCCTTTGGAGGCTCAATTGGATCCATCCTTTTATCGAGGGGAATGGTCGGACGGCTCGCGCCACTTGTTATTATCTTCTCTGTGTCCGATCTGGCGCTTTGCTGCCGGGGCGAAAAATTGTGCCCGAACGGATTCGCGAAGATAGAGATGGATATGAAAGGGCGTTCCAAGCGGCGGACCGGGCGTGGGAAGCCGGCCATCTCGATTTTTCAGAGATGGAGGACTAACTCGCGGCGCTTTTGCAGGCTCAGCTCCAAGACGAGGGCCTTTCCTATCAGGGAGCATCCTCCGCGTAGAAGCTTTGTCCTGAGCCGACGAAGTTACGCGCGCGTCGCGCAATCCTGAGCCATTGATCCCTATTTTCGACGCCGATCGTCGTCCATTCCTTCATCACTCGCCCGCCGCCGGTCGCAAAAGGCGCGCCGCGCTTTTCGGCGATCAGCGCCGCGACTTCCGCCATCGGCAATTTGACCAGCAGCCGGCCTTTCGAAATCGCTGCGAAGAGCTTGCCCTTGACCATCAGCCCGTTGGCGGAAAGGACGCGGCCGACCGTGACCTCGGCGTCCTTGGCGAAAGCCTGCCGGATCGGCTGAAGCAGCGGGTCGACCGCGTTCTCGGCGGCGGGCGCCGCGCCGACGGAATTTCGCCCTTTCTTCATGGCTCCTCCATGCGGCTAAAGCTTTGCTGCGGGCGGCAAAAGCTTGTGCTATCAGTCGCGGCTCAGGCGCGACAAACGCAGCGAATCGGCCGCGGCCGTCGCGCGGCGAAATAAAATAGGTTGATCATGGCGCAGCAGCCATCTTTTGATATTGCCGAGATCAAGCGCCGGATGCAGGCGGCCCTGCAAACGCTCAAGCACGAGCTTGGCGGCTTAAGGACCGGCCGCGCATCCGCCAGCCTGCTCGAGCCGGTCCATGTCGACGCCTATGGCCAGCGCATGCCGCTCAACCAGGTCGCGACGATCAGCGTGCCCGAGCCGCGCGCCCTTTCCGTGCAGGTCTGGGACAAGAGCATGGTGGCGGCGGTCGACAAAGCCATCCGCGACGCCAATCTCGGCCTGAGCCCGACCGTCGAGGGACAGGTCCTGCGCATCCGCATTCCCGAGCTCAACGAGCAGCGCCGCAAGGAGATGGTCAAGGTCGCGCATAAATACGCCGAGGAGGCGCGCGTCGCGGTCCGCCATGTCCGCCGCGACGGCATCGACATCCTCAAGCGGCAATTGAAGGATCGCGCGATCAGCGAGGACGACGAGAAGCGCCACGAAGCGGAGGTGCAGAAGGCGACCGATCAGGCGATCCACGAAGTCGATCAGGCGCTCGCCAGCAAGGAAAAGGAAATCATGCAGGTCTAGCGAAGGATGGCCTGCTTGAGCCGCGCATGATGAAGCCGCCGATCGACCACGATGATTCCGATCCGCCGATTGCCTCGGCGCCCATCCATGTCGGCATCATCATGGACGGCAATGGCCGCTGGGCCAAGGCGCGCGGCCTGCCGCGCTTCGAGGGCCATCGCCGCGGCGTCGAGGCGGTGCGCCGCGCCGTGCGCTCGGCCGGCGAGCTCGGCCTGCGCTACCTGACCATCTACAGCTTCTCGTCCGAGAACTGGAGCCGGCCGGCGGAGGAAATCTCCGATCTGATGGGCCTGCTTAAGCGCTTCATCCGCAACGACCTCGCCGAACTGCATCAGAACAACGTCCGCGTGAAAGTAATCGGCGCGCGCGGCAATCTCGCGCCGGACGTCGCCGCGCTGCTCGCCGAAGCGGAAGAGCTGACCCGCAACAATGGCGGGCTGACCCTGGTCGTCGCCTTCAATTACGGCGCGCGGC
>DATGLU010000776.1:0-5196 GCA_035294045.1 Roseiarcus sp.
AAAAGCGCGCCGCCGCGCGCGCCCGCTCGCGGCGAACGTTTATCATCCCGGTCCGCTCATCGATGGCGAGGACGCGCTGAGCGCCGCGATCGAGCAGCTCGTGGCGCGCGATCCGGATGTTGTCGGCAAGCTCCTCGAAGCGGGCGGGCGGCCGCCCTTGCGCCGCCGCGAGCCGGGCTTTGCTGGCCTGGTCTGGATCATCGTGTCGCAGCAAGTCTCGACGGCCAGCGCCAACGCGATTTTCAAGCGCATCGAAGCCAATCTCGCGCCGCTCAACGCCGCCGGCCTTCTTGCCGCCGATGACGCCGCGCTCCGCGCCTGCGGCCTTTCCCTGCCCAAAATGCGCGCCCTGCGCGCGCTCGCGACCGCGATCGAAGAGCGTAGACTGGATATTGCCGGCCTCGCCGCGCTCGCGGCCGACGAGGCTCACCGCGCCCTCGTCGCGGTCAAGGGAATCGGCCCGTGGACCGCCGACATTTTCCTGTTGTTCTGCCTCGGCCATCCCGACGCCTTTCCCGCCGGCGATCTCGCCTTGCAGGAGGCGGCGCGCCTTGCGCTCGGCCTGAAGGAGCGGCCGGACGCGAAGGCTTTGAACCAGATCGCCGAGCGCTGGCGGCCATTGCGCGGCGTCGCCGCGCGCCTGCTCTGGGCCTATTACCGCGCCGTGCGGCGAGGCCGCGAAGGCATGGCGCTCGCCGGCGCTTGAGGATAGAGAGCGTTTGCAATCCGGAGCGCCCATGGCCGATCTCCTCAAAGGACCGCGGCTCGAGCCGAAAAGCGGCCACGCCAAGCAACTCGTCGTCTTCCTGCACGGCTACGGCGCCGACGGCAACGATCTGATTGAAATCGGTCGCCACTGGCGCGCATTGCTGCCCGACGCCGCCTTCGTCTCGCCGCATGCGCCAGAGCCTTGCGCGATGTCCTCGATGGGGCGGCAATGGTTCGCGCTGACGATGCGCGATCCCGACGAGCGCTGGCGCGGCGTCGTCAAGGCGCGGCCGGTCCTCGACGCGTTTCTCGACGCCGAACTCGCGCGACTAGGGCTGGACGAAACCCGCCTCGCTTTGGTCGGCTTCAGCCAGGGGACGATGATGGCCTTGCATGTTGGCTTGCGCCGTCCGCGCGCGCCGGCGGCGATCCTCGGCTATTCCGGCGTCTTGGTCGGGCCGGATCGGCTCGCCGAGGCGACGGCCCGGGACTCACGCGGCGCGCCGCCGCCGATTCTGCTCGTCCATGGCGACCAGGATCAGCTCATCCCGTTCGAGGCTCTGTTCGAATCGGCGGAGGCGCTCGCCAAGGCGAACATTCCTTGCCAATGGCATTTGTCGCTCGGCGTCGCTCATGGCATCGACAATGGCGGCCTCCAGCATGGCGGCCTGTTCCTCGCCAAAAGCTTTGGCGTCAAAGCCGGTTGATCGGTCTCGCCTCTCAAAAGATTGCCGAAATTTTACGCCATTCCGCCCTTGGATCGGCGCCGGCCGCGCCCATATCCTGGCCGGGCGATCAGCCTGACGGGAGATGTCTATGACCCCCCAAGAACGCCAATTGCTCGGCGGATTGTTCCAGCGCGTCGCATCCACCGCGTCCAACCCGCGCGACCCGGAAGCGGAAAGCTTCATCAATGAGGCCGTCCGCATGCAGCCGCACGCGCCTTACGCTCTGGCTCAAACCGTGCTGGTCCAGCAGCAGGCCCTCGAAGCTGCGGCGAGACGCGTCCAGGAGCTCGAAGAGCAAATCCAGGGCCAAAACCCGCCGCAGCAACAAGAAGGCAGCTTCCTTGGCAATCTCGGCCGCTCGCTGTTCGGCGGCGGCCAGAACCCGCCGGCGCCGCGCAGCAATTACGATGCGAGCGCCTATATGAAAGGATCGAGCGCGCCGCCGCCACCGCCCGGTCCGCAGCAATCCTATCCGCCGCAGCAGAATTATGGCCCCCCGCCAGGGGCCGGCCCGTGGGGGGCGCCGCCCTCGTCCGGCGGCGGCTTTTTGCATAACGCCTTGACTACCGCGGCGGGCGTCGCCGGCGGCATGATGGCGGCCGATGCGCTGCGCGGCATGTTCGGCGGCCATGCCTATGGCATGGGCGGCGGCTATGGCCTTGGCGGCTTGGGCGGCGGCGAGACGGTCGTCAACAATTACTACGAGAATGCCGATCCGGCCGGCCAGCAGGCGCAAGACACGCTGCAAGACATGGATCAGGACCAGGACGACCTGCAGGACGCCGCCGACGATTCCGGCGGGTTCGACGATAGCGGCTTCGACGACAACGGCACGGTCGACACCTGACCGCGTCCGTTATTGCGTGGAGCGAAGCGGAAGCGACCAAGCGATCCGCTCGTCGAGCGACGCCCTACGAATGGATTGCTCCGCTTTGCTCGCGGCGCCGTGATTAAAGTACGACCACCTTCGCGCCGACCGGGACGCGATTATAGAGATCGATCACGTCCCGGTTCATCATTCTGATGCAGCCCGACGAGACGTTCTGGCCGATCGTCCACGGTTCGTTGGTGCCATGGATGCGATAGAGCGACGAGCCGAGATAGAGCGCCCGGGCGCCGAGCGGATTGCCGAGGCCGCCATCCATATGCGCCGGCAAATCGGGACGGCGCAGCAGCATTTGCGGCGGCGGCGTCCAGCCCGGCCATTCGGCCTTCCGGGTGACCCTTTTCACGCCTGACCATTCGAAGCCCGGCCGGCCGACGCCGATCCCGTAGCGGATGGCGCGTCCGCCCGGCTCCACCAGGAACAGGAACTTGCGCGGCGTATCGATGACGATCGTGCCGGGCTTTTCCGTCCCGTCATAAGCGACTTCCTGCCGATGAAATTCCGGCGGCGGCGAATCCCGCCCGACAGCGAGGTCCGGCTCCGAGCCGGGCGTCGGCTGCTGCAAGTTCGCAACCGCCTGATTGGCGTAAGCCGGCGCGGGCGGCGGCCCGTAGACGGGCGCCGACGAGGACGCCGCGGCCGGCCGGGAGACGGGCTCTCCGCCGGAATTGCCGGTGATCAGGAACTCGATAAAGCCGCCGCCATAGGCGCCTTTGACGGGCGGCGCCGGCGGGACCGCAGGAAGCGGCGCCGTTTCCGCCGCATCGGCTGGCGCGACGCCCGGAATGACCACGATGCGTTGCGCCGCCGAAGCGACGTCAAGATCGAACATGAGAAAGGAGCCGAGGGCGAATAACCCGACGCTCGCCAGGACCGCCCGCCGCGACGCTTTACGCATGAACACCATCCGAACCGAATCGGCCAACGCGAAAACGGCCGTTTCTCGCTTCAATCATACGCCAAAGCAGTCTTGGAATGACGACTATCCGGCGGGATGGTTATCAAGCCGTGACGCGCGCGGCAGTACGATCGCGCTTCTTTTCTTCCTCGGCCCCTCGCCTTATTTCTCGGCGCTCCAATCTCAAAGGCGGCGGCGCTATTTACAAAAGGAGAACTTCAATGACGATGGCTTATTACACGCTCGGCCGCTCCGGATTGCGCGTCAGCCGCCTGGCGCTCGGAACCATGACGTTCGGCACGGATTGGGGCTGGGGCGCCGATAAGGAGACGGCGCGCCGGCTGTTCGACCGCTATGTCGAGGAAGGCGGCAATCTCTTCGACACGGCCGATCTCTACACCAACGGCGCCAGCGAGACTTGGCTCGGCGAATTCGTCGCCGAGCGGCGGCTGCGCGATAGGGCGGTGATCGCGACCAAATTCTCCTTCAACGCCGAGCCGGGCAATCCAAACGCCGGCGGCAATGGCCGCAAGAACATGCTGCGCGCCGTCGAAGGTTCGCTGAAGCGCCTCAACACCGATTATATCGATCTCTACATCCTGCATGCCTGGGACCGCTTGACGCCGGTGGAAGAGGTCTTGCGCACGTTCGACGATCTGGTCCGGGCCGGCAAGGTGCGCCATATCGGCTTGAGCGACATCCCGGCTTGGTACGCCTCGCGCATGCAAACGATCGCCGAATTGCGTGGCTGCGAGCCGCTTTCTGCGCTGCAGCTCGAATATTCGCTCGCCGAGCGCAACATCGAAAACGAATTCATCCCGCTGGCGACCGCCCAGGGCATGGGCGTGATGGTATGGAGCCCGCTCGCCAGCGGCTTTCTCAGCGGCAAATACCGGCCGAGCCAGGACGGCGGCGCGGGCGCCGGCCGGCTGGAGACGCTCAAGGGCACGAGCAATCCCGGCTTTCAGAAGTTCACGCCGCGCAATTGGGCGATCGTCGCCGAATTGGAGGCGGTCGCGAAAGAGGCCGGGCGCAGCATGGCGCAGGTCGCGCTCAACTGGGTCGCCAACCGGCCGAGCGTTGCTTCAGTGATTGTCGGCGCGACCAAGCTCGCGCAGCTCGAGGACAATCTTCAGGCCTTGGCGTTCGCGCTGCCGCCGGAACTGACCGCGCGGCTCGACAAAGCGAGCGCGCCGGAGCGCGCCTTCCCCTACACATTCTTCGATGCGGAGATGCAGGGCATGATTCATGGCGGCGTCACGGTCGGCGCGAAGCCCGCCTCGTATCAGCCGCCGATCGAAACGTCCGGCGCGGCGGGCGCCGGCGTGACGAGCTGATTTGCCGGCATGGCCGGTCTGCATGGCGCGCCGCCTCGCGCCGGCGCATAATTCCCGACCCGCAACCTCAATCGCGAGTGTCCGGAATGGATGAGCCGACGCCGCCGCAAGACCTGCCGCCGAGTCCGCGCAAAGTCTACGACGCAGCGCGCGCGCTCGGGGTCGAGATCGAGGTTTACGTCAGGACGCAATCGACGCGCACCGCCGAGGAGGCCGCCGCGGCCTGCGGCTGCGGCGTCGCGCAGATCGTCAAGTCGCTCGTCTTCCGCGGCAAGGCCAGCGGCAAGTCGCTTTTGTTTCTTGTCGCCGGCGACAATCGGCTCGACGAAAGTCTCGCCGCCGCCCTGGTCGGCGACAGTCTCGAGCGGCCGGACGGCCGCTCCGTGCGGGAGGCGACGGGCTTTGCAATCGGCGGCATTCCGCCTTTCGGCCACGCAAATCCGCTTGAGACGATCATGGACGAGACGCTGCTCGCCCATGACGTCGTCTGGGCCGCGGCCGGCGCGCCGAATGCGGTTTTCGCGATCGCGCCGCACAAGCTGCGCGAGGCGACCGGCGCAAAGGTCGCCCGGCTCGCCATGCTGTAGCCGCGGTCGCCGACCGCGGCTCTCCTCTCCCGCGAAGCAGAGGAGGGGGACC
>DATGLU010000777.1:0-4547 GCA_035294045.1 Roseiarcus sp.
CATTCGGCAGGCAGCGCACGAAAGCGGCGCGGCCGACATCGGTATTGTCGATTTTCAGGCCGAGGCCGGAAGGCAGCAGCACGCCGAGCGGGGCGATCACCCGCAGCAGGCGGCTCTTGCCGTCGGCAGTGCGCAGCACGATCACGACGAGGGTGATGTTCGGCCGGTCTTCCGCCGCGACGCTTTGGATCAGCGCGCATTGCTCGTGCTCGGCGCCGGGCGGCGTCTCGCAACGCGTCTCCCAGTCGCCGTTCTTGCCTTTCACCACGCCTTGCGCGGCGGCGGGGAACGATGCGCCGAATCCCGCGAGGATCAGAGCGGCCAAGAACCCGGCGCCGATGCAACGCCGCCGGCCAAGCCGGGGATCAAGAAATCGCATGCGTGACGACAGCCTTTCCGCCTTGCGCCGGTTGCGTTTGCCGTATCAAAAGCCCCCTCGCTGTCAAGCGCGGCAGGATTGGGGCGAAAGGCGGCCCGGGCCGCTTCGCCGGCGCCGGCAGCGCGAATATGCCGCACCGGCCGATCGCCTCGCGCGCCATTGCGCGGGGCGGCGCTTTGTGGTTTTCAACGCAGGGCGGGCGCCTATGATGGGCGCTGCGCCGCCTAAGGATTTGACGGACGCCGGCCGAATCGGCGCATTTAGCAGCGGCATGAACAAATGGGGATTTCGGGCGTCATGACGATTCGGCGTTATCTTTCGTGGGCGGCGGGCGCGGCGGCGGGCGCGCTCTGGGCGGGCGTCGCCCTCGCCAACGGCGTCGGCCACGCCGATTATGGGCAGATCGGGTTCCAGGAGCCGGTGACGCCGATCGCCAAAGAACTCCAGAATCTCCACGATTATCTTCTGATGCCGATCATCGTCCTGATCAGCCTCTTCGTCCTCGGGCTGCTGGTCTATGTCATCTGGCGCTTCAACGAGCGGACCAATCCGACGCCGTCGCGGACGACCCACAACACGATGATCGAAGTCCTGTGGACGATCGTCCCGGTCGGCATTCTCGTGGTGATCGCGATTCCCTCGTTTCGCCTGCTGACGCACGAATTGGTCAACCCGCCGGCCGATGTGACGCTCAAAGTGACGGCCTCGCAATGGCATTGGAATTATGAATATCCCAAGGATCAAGGCGGCGGCTTCGCCTTCGACTCCTACATGAAGCCCGAGGACCAGATTAAGCCCGAGAATGGCGACATCCGGCTCCTCTCGGTCGACAACGAAGCGGTGGTGCCGGTCAACAAGGTCGTCGTCCTGCAGGTGACCGGCGCCGACGTCATTCACTCCTTCGTCATCCAGTCCTTCGGCATCCGCATCGACGCCGTGCCGGGCCGCCTGAACGAGACCTGGTTCAAGGCGGAGCTCGAAGGCGTCTATTATGGACAGTGCTCGAAGCTGTGCGGCAAGGATCACGCCTTCATGCCGATCGTCTTCCGGGTGGTCAGTCAGGACAAGTATCAAGCGTGGCTTGCCGACGCGAAGAAGAAGTTCGCGGCGGCGAACAGCCCGATCTCCGTCGCCGACGCGACGTCGGCGCCTCGAAATTGAGGCGAAGGTTCGATAGCGCAGGACGAATTCCCAAGGGACCGACGAGATGGCTCACGCAATAACCCACGAAGATCATGGTCACCCGACCGGCTGGCGCCGTTATCTTTATTCGACCAACCATAAGGACATCGGCACCCTCTACATCATCTTCGCGATCATCGCCGGCCTGATCGGCAGCGCGCTGTCGGGCGCGATTCGCATGGAGCTGATGGAGCCGGGCATCCAGATTTTCCCGACCATCTCGCGCATCCTGTCCGGCGACGGCTCGATCGACGCCGCGAAGAACATGTACAACGTGTTTATCACCGCCCATGGCGTGATCATGATCTTCTTCCTGGTCATGCCGGCGATGATCGGCGGGTTCGGCAATTGGTTCGTGCCGCTGATGATCGGCGCGCCGGACATGGCCTTCCCGCGCATGAACAACATTTCGTTCTGGCTGCTGCCGGCCTCGTTCCTGCTGCTGCTGACCTCGATGTTCGTCGAAGGCTCGCCCGGCGCGCATGGATTCGGCGGCGGCTGGGTGCTCTATCCGCCCTTCTCGTCGAATGTCGGCACGCCTGGCCCGGCAATGGATTTCGTCATCCTCTCGCTGCACCTTGCCGGCGCGTCGTCGATTCTCGGCGCGATCAACTTCATCACGACCATCTTCAATATGCGCGCGCCGGGCATGACGATGCACCGGATGCCGCTCTTCGTCTGGTCGGTTCTGGTCACCGCCTTCCTGCTGGTCCTCGCTTTGCCGGTTCTGGCCGGCGCGATCACCATGCTGCTGACCGACCGCAATTTCGGCACAACCTTCTTCAACCCGGCCGGCGGCGGCGATCCGCTGCTGTTCCAGCACCTGTTCTGGTTCTTCGGCCACCCCGAAGTCTACATCCTGATCCTGCCCGGCTTCGGCATGGTCAGCCAGATCGTCTCGACCTTTTCGAAGAAGCCGGTCTTCGGCTATCTCGGCATGGTCTATGCGATGGTGGCGATCGGCGCGGTCGGCTTCGTCGTCTGGGCCCACCACATGTATACGGTCGGCCTCTCGCTTAACACGCAGCGCTACTTCGTCTTCGCGACGATGGTGATCGCCGTGCCGACCGGGGTGAAAGTCTTCTCCTGGATCGCCACGATGTGGGGCGGCTCCGTCCAGATGCGCACGCCGATGCTGTGGGCGATCGGCTTCATCTTCCTGTTCACGATCGGCGGCGTGACCGGCGTCGTTCTCGCCAATGCCGGCATCGACCGCGCGTTGCACGAGACGTATTACGTCGTCGCCCATTTCCATTACACGATGTCGCTCGGCGCGATTTTCTCGATCTTCGCGGGCTTCTATTACTGGTTCCCGAAGATGACCGGCTATATGTACGACGAGAAGCTCGGCAAGCTGCATTTCTGGCTGCTCTTCATCGGCGTGAACCTGGTCTTTTTCCCGCAGCATTTCCTCGGCCTTGCCGGCATGCCGCGCCGCTATATCGACTATCCCGACGCCTACGCCTTGTGGAACTTCTGGTCGTCGATCGGCGCTTACATCGCCGGCATCGGCACGCTGGTCTTCCTCTATGTCGTCTACGACGCCTTCGCGAAAAAGCGGGTCGCCGGCGACAATCCCTGGGGCGTCGGCGCCACGACCTTGGAATGGACGCTGTCCTCGCCGCCGCCCTTCCATCAGTATGAAACCCTGCCCCGCATCACCGGCGCGGAGCACTAGAAGTTCGTAACGCCGGTCGGCGGCCGGCCATGGCCGCAACGGACCCCGGCGACGCGCCGGGGTCAGGCCGGTAGAGGCCCGTTTCGCGATCAAGCGTGGGCCGAGGATCAGGTTTGATGAGTCTTGTCAGTCGCGAGCCTATGCCGCCGACCGCCGGCGCAGCCGAATATGCGGCCGGCCCGCTGGAATATTTTGCGCTGCTCAAGCCCCGCGTCATGTCGCTCGTCGTGTTCACGGCGTTTGCCGGGCTGCTTGTCGCGCCTGCCCGCATTCACCCCGTCATCGCCTTCGCGTCGCTTCTCGCCATCGCCGTCGGCGCCGGCGCCGCCGGCGCGCTGAACATGTGGTGGGACGCTGATATCGACGCCGTGATGTCGCGAACCCGCAACCGGCCGGTGCCGTTGGGCCTGGTCCAGCCGCGCGAAGCTTTGTTCTTCGGCCTCACGCTGGCGCTGATCGCCGTGCTGACCCTCGCGGTGACGGCCAATATGGTCGCCGCCGGCCTGCTCGCCTTCACCATCTTCTTCTATGCCGTCATCTACACGATGTGGCTGAAGCGCTCGACGCCGCAGAACATTGTCATTGGCGGCGCCGCGGGCGCTCTGCCGCCGGTTGTCGGCTACGCCGCCGCGACGGGTTCGGTGACGCTCGACAGCCTCGCCCTTTTTGCGATCATCTTTGTCTGGACGCCGCCGCATTTCTGGGCGCTCGCTCTGGTCAAGAGCGGCGATTACGCGCGCGCCGGCGTGCCGATGATGCCCAATGTCAAAGGCGGCGACCGCACCCGCCTGGAAATCCTGGCCTATACGCTGCTGCTCGTCGCGGTGGCGCTCGCGCCCTGGCCGCTCGGCGTTGGCGGCCGGCTTTATGCCGCGCTGGCCATCGCAGCCGGCCTGGCGATGGTTCATTTCGCCTGGCGAGTCTACCGCATCCGCGAGGGCGCCGAGGCCAATCGCGCCGCGATGCGCCTGTTCGGCTTCTCGATCGTTTATCTGTTTCTGCTCTTTGCGGCCCTGGTCGCCGAGCACGGTTTGGGGCTGATCGCGCGTTTTGGTCTCTAAAGCCGCCATGACCGAGCCGGACCGCCGGGACGGAATCAAGCTGACGCCGCAGCAATTGCGCAATCGGCGCCTGCGCAACATCGCGATCGGGGTTTGCATCGCCCTGCTGGCGATCCTGTTCTATGTGGTGACGATCGTGAAATTGGGGCCGGGCGTGATGCGCCCGGAGCCGTGAGCGGCGATGGCGAAGGACGAAGCGCGCGACGATTGGGGCCGGCGGAACCGGGCGACCGGGTTCGCGGTTGCG
>DATGLU010000778.1:0-3464 GCA_035294045.1 Roseiarcus sp.
GCGCAAGCCCGCCGCGACGAGAGGGCGATAGCTCTTACGCCACGTTGCGCGAATCCGCTCCATATCCGATCGCAAATCGACATAGGCGTCATGACTAACGCCAATCAGACGAGCGCCGCGGCGGATTGATTGCTGGTAAAATTCGCTGAGACCTTGATCGGCGAAGCCCGGTCTAGCGTCTTCACGACAAAGATGCGCCGCGCCCAGCCTATCCGAAACGCTATCGAGCCAATCCAGGCAATCCGTCACGATCCGCTTGATCGTGTTGGCCGAGGTGCCGACCGTGAAAAGCGGCGGCGCGATCGGTTCGCCTTGCGAGGTCAACCCTGTCGCCGCCGCGACGCCGCCAAGGCTAAGCGGCCAAAGTCCGCAGGGTCGTCGGTCATTGGTTAGGATCAAAGAGGCGTCCGCGACCGACCAGCCGGCGCCCCTTAAATAAGCGTGCTGATAGTCGATCATGCTCGCCGAGTAGGCGACCGGCCGAACCGGCAACGCGTTCCACGCGCTCCGCCAAGCGTCGGGATTGGACGATCGCGGCCGGGCGTGAGCCTTGAGACGTCCGGCAAGAAGGCTTTCGACCGACGACTCGGCTGCTGGCGCCCCAGTAGCTAGTGCCGGCGCATCGAAAGAAGCCGCGGCCTCCGCGACGCTCATCGCACCAAATCCCAGGTCACTGGCGCGCCGCGGGGCGCCTTGCGCCGCGCCTTCATGCCGAGCACGATGTCGATCGCTTTCGGCGGCAGGCCGCCGGCCGGGCGGATGATCCGGACATTGTCCTTGGTCAGGACTTCGCCTTCCTCCACGTCGCGGACCAGATAGAGCGAGCGGCGGAAAATCAGCGACTTCTTTTCCGCCTCGGTCGGCCCGTAGGCGACCTTGCCCATCGCGGCGGCGGCGCGGCCGGTCTCGACGACGAGGGCGCGTAATTCGTCCGGCTCGAGCGAGAAGGCGCTGTCGACGCCGCCATCGGCGCGGCGCAGCGTGAAATGCTTTTCGATCACGCTGGCGCCGAGCGCCGTCGCCGCGACCGCGACGCCGACGCCCATCGTGTGGTCGGAAAGGCCGATTTCGCAGCCGAACATTTCGCGTAAGTGCGGGATGGTCGCGAGATTGGTGTTCTCCGGCGTCGCCGGATAGGTGCTGGTGCATTTGAGCAGAACGAGGTCGCGGCAGCCGGCCTCGCGCGCGGCCGCCACGGCTTCGTCGAGCTCGGCGAGCGAAGCCATGCCGGTCGACATGACGATCGGCTTGCCGGTCGCGGCGACCTTGCGGATCAAAGGCAGGTGGATGTTCTCGAAAGAGGCGATCTTATAAGCGGGAACATCAAGCCCTTCGAGGAAATCGACCGCGGTCTCGTCAAACGGGGTCGAGAAGGCGATAAGGCCGCGCGCCTTGGCCCGCGCCATGATCGGCGCATGCCATTCCCAGGGCGTGTGCGCCTCCTTGTAAAGATCGTAGAGATTGCGGCCGGCCCAGAGGCTGTCAGGGTCACTAATTGTAAAGTCGCTGGAATGAACGTCGATGGTAATTGTGTCGGCGGTATAGGTCTGGAGCTTAATCGCGTGGGCGCCCGCTTCAGCCGCCGCGTCTACAATCGCCAAAGCCCGATCCAGCGACTGATTGTGGTTGCCGGACATCTCCGCGATAATGAAAGGCGGCTGACCGGCGCCAATGATCCGGTTACTTAGGCTAAACACGTTATCCCTGCGCCCCTCGTCACCCGCGCCAAGAGCGGCCATTTTCGGGTGACCCGTTTGGCGGCAGGACGTATATCAAGGTGAGTGCAAGCGGGCAAACTAGCCGGACTGCGCCGTTCGCGGGCGGAAGATTGCGCTTGATCGGGTCAGGGAGCGACCAGAATTCCTAGCGGTCAATCAATGAAGATTTCGGTCCTGTGTTCTGACCCCACTCATCCGGTCTTTTCTGCGTTGCAGGATTGGGCGACCCGTCATTCCGGGGCTCATGAAATCGAGCTCGTGACTGGCAGCGACGCTCTTTCCGGTGGCGATATTTTATTTCTTATTTCCTGTCAGGAGATCATTGGGAGGTCTACTCGCGAGCGATATGTAAAAACTCTTGTCTTACACGCAGGCGATCTGCCGGAGCGCCGAGGCTGGTCGCCACATATATGGACGGTTCTCGATGGAGAGAACGATATCACTGTCACGTTGCTTGAAGCTGACGATGGTGTAGATACCGGCGCAATTTGGAAAAAGATGTCCATCAGCCTTGAAGGACACGAGCTATACGATGAAATAAATCGTCTGCTTTTCGACGCAGAACTCGAACTTATGGATTTTGCTGTAAAAAACTTTGGTACTGTTCAGCCGCACCCGCAAAACGCTAAAAACGCGACATACTGCCGTCGCAGACGCCCCGAGGATAGTAGGATTGATCCAGACCGCCCTCTTCGCGAGCAATTCAATCTCTTGCGTGTTTCTGATCCATCTCGATATCCTGCCTTCTTTGAACTGAACGGTTATATCTATGATTTGGTCATTAAGCGGCGCGGCTGATCAATTTGCGTTGATCAGGTCTCCACATCTTTGGGCGCCGCGACCGTCAACTAGAACAGTCGCATTGGAAGACATGGACTGAATCTTAGAAGGATCTCGGTCGAGTATCGTGATGGCCTCGGCAATCGATTCCGAGGAGCAATCTTCATAGTCGCCAAGGTGATAAATAGCACTCGCGGCCGCCAACGCGGACAACCCCTGTTTCTGGTTCGCCGCGATCGACATCGCGACCGTCGGCAATCCCATGCAGCAGCGCTCCAGCGCGGCGACGCCGCCGGTCCCGACGGCGAGGTCGGCGGTGGCGCAGAGCGCGGCCATGTCCACGGCGTCGACATGGACCGTCGCGGCGCCGCGGGCGGCGGCGCGCGCTTTGATCGCTTCGAGATGCGGGCTCGACGAGCCGATGACGACATCGACCGGGATCGCCGCAAGCCGCGGCGCCGACAGCGCCTCGAGCGCGAGCAGCGTCGCGCCCTTGGGGTCGGTCGTGCTCATGAAGACGAGAATGCGCTTGACGCTCCCGTCGCGAGCCCGGCCGCGCGCCGCCGCGAATTGCGGCCGGAGCAGCGCGTAGCGCGGGCCGATGAGGCGGCGCGCAGCGGGCGGGACGAGCCCGGCATAGCGGTCCTTAGCCTCATCCTGAGCATTCTGGTCGAGCAGCAGGTCGCAATCGTGCGGCCGGTCGGCGAGGTCGTCGATCGCCATGATTTTCGCCGTGCGCGCGCGGAGCGCCCGTTGCCAGTTCGCCTCCAGCGCATAGTGGTCGACGATGAGCCAGTCGAGGGGCTCATTGAGAGCGCTGAGCGTCGCCTCCGCGTCGGCGCGCCAATCCCAGGGGAGCCAATCGGCGTGCGCCGTGGCCCCCTCCACCGCGCTTCGCGCGGTCCCCCTCCCCCGCTCACGCGGAGGGGCCGCCTCTCCTCCCCCGCGGAGCGGGGGAGGGGGACC
>DATGLU010000779.1:0-5976 GCA_035294045.1 Roseiarcus sp.
CTATCTGAAAGACGGCGAGCTGCTCGGCAAAGCGCTTGCCGAGGGCTTCGCCTATCAGGGACAGGTGATGCCCTATCGCGGCCGGCCGAGAGGCGCGTCGAGCGCCTTCCTGCCGCCCGGCGCTTTCGTCGCCTTCATCCAGAACCACGATCAGATCGGCAATCGCGCATTCGGCGAGAGGCTGAACATGATCGCGCGGCCGGAAGCGATGCGCGCTCTGGCGGCGGTTTACCTGTTGCTGCCGCAAGCGCCGATGATCTTCATGGGCGAAGAATGGGGCGCCGAGCAGCCGTTCCTGTTCTTCTGCGATTTTTCCGGCGACCTCGCCGAAGCGGTTCGCGACGGGCGGCGCGCCGAATTCGCCCGCTTTCCGGAATTCGCCGATCCGGCGGCGCGGGACAAAATTCCAGATCCCATCGCCGAGAGCGCGTTCCTCGCCTCCAAGCTTGACTGGCGGCGAATGAATCAGAACCAGCTCGCCCATTATCGCGCGCTGCTGAAAACCAGGCGGCGCTGCATCGCGCCGCTTCTGCCGCATATTCAAAGCGGCGGCCGCGCCGTGATTTTCGGCCCCGAGGCGGTGCGGGTCCGCTGGCAGGCGCGCGAGCGCATTCTGATTCTCGACGCCAATCTCTGCGGCCGGCGCAGCGACTTTCCGCCGGCGCGAGGCCGCATTTTCTGGAGCGAGGGCGAGACGGCCGGCGCGCTCGGGCCGTGGGCGGTGCGATGGAGCGTGGAAGCGGAATGACCGCGCCACGCGCGACGTACCGGCTGCAATTCCACGCGGGCTTCACCTTCAGGCAAGCCGCCGCGATCGCACCCTATCTCGGTCGGCTCGGCGTCAGCCATGTCTATGCTTCGCCCTACCTCAAGGCGCGGCCGGGCAGCGCGCATGGCTACGACATCACGGATCACAACGCGCTCAATCCGGAGGTCGGCTCGGAAGACGATCACGCCGCGATGATCGAATCCTTCAAGCGCGAGGGCCTTGGCCTTATCCTCGATTTCGTACCAAACCATATGGGCGTCGGCGGCGCCGACAATCCGTTCTGGCTCGACGTGCTCGAATGGGGCCCGGATTCCAACTATGCCGGATGGTTCGACATCGATTGGGCCCCCGACGATCCCTATCTTGGCGATAAGCTCCTCGCGCCCTTTCTCGGCGATCAATATGGCGTCGAGCTGAAAGCAGGCAAGCTCGCGCTCAAATACGACGCGGAGGAGGGCGCCTTTGCGATATGGGCGTACGACAATCACAAGCTGCCGATCTGTCCGCTTCACTACGGCTTGATTGTCGGCGCCGAGACGCCGGGGCTCGAACGGCTTGGCGATCTTTTCGGCGATCTCAGGCAATGGCGGCCGCAGATCGCCGAGCGCGCCAAGGCGCTCAAGGCCGAGCTTGCCGCCCATATTCGCGCCGACGAGCAGGCCCGAGACGCGTTGGCGGCGCGGATCGCCGCGTTCAACGCCGATTGGCGCGCGTTGGACGGGCTGATCGCGAAGCAAAATTGGCGGATCGCCTATTACGGCGTCGCCAGCGACGAGATCAATTACCGCCGCTTCTTCAACATCAACGAGCTTGCCGGCCTGCGAGTCGAATTGCCGGCCTTGTTCCGGCGCATGCATGACCGGGTCCTGGCGATGCTCGACCAGGGGGCGGCGGACGGCCTGCGGCTCGATCATGTCGACGGCCTGTTCGATCCCAAAGCCTATTTCGCGGCGCTGCGCAAAGCCGCCTCGCGGCCTTTCTACCTCGCCGTTGAAAAGATTCTCGCGCCGCACGAGCAGTTGCGCGAGGAATGGCCGGTGGACGGGACGACCGGCTACGATTACGCCAACCTCTCGCTTGGCGTCCTGATCAATCCTGCGGCGGAGGAAAGCTTCTCGCAGACCTATCGCGATTTCGCCGGCGCCGCAGGGCCGTTCGATGAGATCGCCCGCGCCTGCAAGCTGCGCATCATGGACAACGAGATGGCGAGCGAGCTTAACGCGCTGTCGCGCGCCGCGGTCCGCTTGGCGCATCAAAATCCGATGACCGCCGATTTCTCGCGCAACATTCTGCGGCGCGCCATCCGCCAAATCGTCGCCAGCCTGCCGGTCTACCGTACCTATATCGACATGAGCGGCGCGCCGAGCGAGGCGGATTTGCGCGATCTCGATTGGGCGGTCGCGCAGGCGCGGCGCGAGGACCCCGACATCCATCCCTCCGCCTTCGCCTTTCTTCGCGCCGCGCTTTCCGGCGCTCTCGTCGCCGAGCCGAACAGCGGCTATAGCCGCACGGCTTGCCTGCGCTTCGCGATGAAGCTGCAGCAATATTCCGGCCCGGTCATGGCCAAGGGCGTCGAGGACACGGCCTTTTACCGCTACAACCGGCATATCGCGCTCAACGAGGTCGGCGGCGCGCCGGAGCGGTTCGGCGTCTCGATCAACGCCTTTCACAAGGCGAACGCCGTCAGGGCCAAGAACTGGCCGCGCGCCATGCTGGCGACTTCAACGCATGATACGAAGCGCGGCGAGGACGGGCGGGCGAGGCTCGCCGTGCTCTCGGACATTCCCGAGGAATGGCGTCGCGAGGTCGATGCGTGGAGCCGCATCATCCGGGCCCGCCGCGGCGATGTCGAGCGGCAGGCGGCGCCCGATCGCAACGACGAATATATGTTCTATCAGCTCCTGATCGGCTCCTGGCCGCCGGAGCTGATGGCCGAGCTCGACGACGGCGCTTTGCAGGAGTACCGCCGGCGCGTGCTCGGCGCGCTGCAAAAGTCGTTGCGCGAGGCCAAACTTCATACGAGTTGGACCGCGCCGAATCCCGACTATGAGGAGGCGATGCGGAGCTTTGCGCTTGACGCGCTGGACCCCTCGCGCAGCGGCTTCCTGGCGAATTTCCTTCCTTTCGTTCGCCGCGTCGCGCGGCTCGGCGTCGACAACAGTCTCGCTCAGACCGCGATGAAACTGACCCTGCCGGGCGTTGCGGATATTTATCAGGGCTCGGAGCTTTGGAATTTCAGCCTGGTCGACCCCGACAATCGGCGCGCGGTCGACTACGAAATTCGCGCGGCCGCCTTGGCGGCGCTCCTGCCGCGCCTCGCCAAGATCGAAAGCCGCGGCGAAGTCTTTGCGGACTTGCTGGCGAACTGGCCGGATGGGCGGATCAAGCTGGCGGCGACCGCGCTCCTGCTCGGCCTTCGGCGGGAAAAGGAGCAGCTTTTCGTCAAGGGCGGCTACGAGCCGGTCGCGGTCGGCTCGGAGCGCGCCTTCGGCTATATCAGGTCCGAGGGCGGCGATCGGGTGGCCTCTTTGATTGCGCGCTTCCCGGGCTTGCGGCAGGCCGAGCCCGATTTCGGCGGCGCCACGGCCGATCTGCCGGAAGGGCCTTGGATCGACGAATTGACCGGGCGCAGGCTCAAAGGCGGTCAAGTCGGACTGAGCCAGGTTTTCGCCGTCCTGCCCATCGCGGTCTTGCGGCAGGGATGATGCGGCGGCGACCCATCAGAATGAGGAACAAAGAAGGGACGCTCGGCGTTTAAAGATTTCGTACGGCAAGTACGGCCAATCGGCAGCGGGGTGAGACTTGAGCGCGATCTCAGAGCGGGTCAGCGAAGGCAAGCCTTACCCGCTCGGCGCGACTGCCGACGCCGCCGGCGCGAATTTCGCGGTCTTCTCGGCCCATGCGACCAAAGTCGAGGTCTGCTTCTTCGATTCTTTCGACGGCCGCGAAACCGAGCGTTTCGAACTCCCCGAATATACCGACGAAATCTTCCACGGCCATATTGCCGGAATCGGACCAGGCGCTTTTTACGGCTTCCGCGCGCATGGCCCTTACGAGCCCGAAGCCGGCCACCGCTTCAATCCGAACAAATTGCTGCTCGATCCCCATGCGCGCGCCCATGCCGGATCGCTTGTCTGGGATCACGCGATTTTCGGCTATACGATCGGCGCCGAAGGCGACGATCTGACGTTCGACGAGCGCGACAGCGCGCCATTCGTGCCGAAATCGGTGGTGATCGACCCGAATTTCGATTGGCGCGGCGAAATCAGGCGGCGGTCGATTCCCTGGAACCGCACCATCCTCTACGAGATGCATCCGAAAGGCTTCACCAAGCTGCATCCCGAAGTCGACGAGGAATTGCGCGGCTATTATGCGGGCCTCGCCGCCAAGCCGGTGATCGATTATATCCGCTCGCTTGGGATCACGACGGTCGAACTGCTGCCCGTCCATACATTTCTCGACGACAGCCATCTGCTCGACAAAGGCTTGCGCAACTACTGGGGCTACAATTCGATCGGCTTTTTCGCGCCCGATCCGCGCTACGCCTCCGACGTGGCGAACTCCTTGCGCGAGTTCAAGGAGATGATCGCGCGCTTCCACGACGCCGGGCTCGAAGTCGTTCTCGATGTCGTCTACAACCATACCGCCGAGGGCAATGAGCGCGGGCCGACTCTGTCCTTCAAGGGCATCGACAATGCGTCGTACTATCGGCTCATGCCCGACCAACGCCGATACTATATCAATGACACAGGCACCGGGAACACGCTCAATCTCAGCCATCCGCGGGTCATCCAGATGGTCTGCGACAGTCTGCGCTATTGGGCGAGCGAGATGCGCGTCGACGGATTCCGGTTCGATCTCGGCACGATTCTGGCGCGCGAGCCTGACGGCTTCCAGACCGAGAGCGGATTCCTCAAGGCGGTCGGGCAGGACCCGCTTCTGGCGGAGGTCAAGCTGATCGCGGAACCGTGGGATTGCGGCCCGGGCGGCTATCAGGTCGGCGGCTTCCCGCCGGGCTGGGCCGAGTGGAACGACACGTTCCGCGACGCGGCGCGGGATTTCTGGCGCGGCGCGGCGAGCGCCAAGGCCTTGGCGCCGCGCCTCTGCGCCTCGCCCGACACATTCAATCGCCGCGGCCGCAAACCCTGGGCCTCGGTCAATTTCATCACCGCCCATGACGGATTCACGCTGCGCGACCTCGTCTCGTACAACGACAAGCACAATGAGGATAACGGCGAGGACAATCGCGACGGCCATTCCGACAACCGGACCTGGAATTGCGGCGCCGAAGGGCCGACCGACGATCCCGAGGTCAAGGCGCTCCGCTTGCGCCAGATGCGCAATTTTCTGGCGACGCTCCTCCTGTCGCAAGGCACGCCGATGGTCCTGGCTGGCGATGAGTTCGGCCGTACGCAACGCGGCAACAACAACGCCTATTGCCAGGACAATGAGACGAGCTGGGTCGATTGGGCGATCGACGAAGAGGGCCGCGCGCTTGTGGCGTTCTTCCGCAAGCTGACCGGCTTCTTTCATCGCTACCCGGTCCTGCGCCGTTCGCGGTTTCTCACCGGCGAAGTCAACGAGGCGATCGACGTCAAGGACGTGACCTGGATCGACGCCAACGGCTCCGAGATGACCGTCGCCGCCTGGGACGACGAGAAGACGCGCTGCTTCGGCATGCTGCTCGACGGCCGCGGCCAGGCGACCGGCATTCGCCGGCGCGGCGGCGACGTGACGCTGCTGATCGTTTTCAACGCGCATCACGACGTCGTCGATTTCAAGCTGCCGCGCTGCACCGACGCGTCGGGCTGGAGCCGCATCATGGATACGAACGGACCGGATTTGCCCGACCAGCGCTTCCGGATTGGCGCGGTCTACAAAGTGACCGCCCGCTCGATGCTGCTGTTCGAGCGGATCGCGGCGCGGCCGCGTCGCGCTGCGAGCCAGCGCGCGCCCTAACTATAGCCGGGTCGTCATTGCGAGCGAGGCGAAGCTGTCCATTCATCGGGCTGTACCTTACGAGTGGATTGCTTCGCTTTGGCTCGCAATGATGGCGCGTGCGCTCATCGCTGGGGCTCGGCGTCGATGGTCGGATCGGCGGGATCGGGCCTGACCGGCTTGCCGGTCTCGCCCGGCCGCTCCACCCGATCGGTGCGCGCCGGGCGTGGCGCCGGCGACCAGGGCCGATCCTGGTCGACCCCGCGATC
>DATGLU010000780.1:0-6520 GCA_035294045.1 Roseiarcus sp.
TCTGTAGCCGCGGTCGCCGACCGCGGCTACAGTCGGCGGCGACCGCCATCCGTACGTTCAAGAGCGCGATCTCCTTTCGCGCCGCCCGCTTGACGAGCGGTCGCGCTCGGGGCTGTATAGCGCCCCTAAAATCGCCCGAGCGCAATGCTGGGCGGAAAGAGCTCGGCAAGGGGAGGGGCGCATGGCGGCGAATCTTAAAGGTCCGGCGATATTCCTGGCGCAATTCGCCGGCGACGCGGCGCCGTTCAATTCATTCGATTCGATCTGCAAATGGGCGGCTTCGCTCGGCTACAAGGGCGTCCAGGTGCCGACCTGGGACGGGCGGCTCTTCGATCTCGCCAAGGCGGCCGAGTCCAAGACCTATTGCGACGAGATCGCCGGAATCGCTAAGGCGCACGGTCTCGCCATCACCGAATTGTCGACCCATCTGCAAGGCCAGCTCGTCGCGGTGAACCCGGCTTTCGACGAAGCCTTCGACGCGTTCGCGCCGCCCGAGACGCATGGCCGGCCGCGCGAGCGCCAGAATTGGGCGGTCCAGCAAGTCACCAGCGCGGCCAAGGCTTCGCAGCATCTCGGCCTCAAGGCCAGCGTGACCTTTTCCGGCGCCTTGGCCTGGCCATTTGTCTATCCCTGGCCGCAGCGCCCGCCAGGCCTGATCGAGACGGCTTTCGAGGAGCTCGCCAAGCGCTGGCGGCCGATCCTCAACGCCTATGACGAAGCCGGCGTCGATATGTGCTTTGAAATTCATCCCGGCGAGGACGTTTTCGACGGCGCGACATTCGAGCGGTTCCTCGATGCGCTGAAGGGGCACAAGCGCTGTTGCATCAATTACGATCCCTCCCACTTCCTGCTGCAGCAGCTCGATTATGTCGCTTTCATCGATATCTATCACGAGCGCATCAAGGCGTTTCACGTCAAGGACGCCGAGTTCAATCCGACCGGCCGGCAGGGCGTTTATTCCGGCTATGCGTCCTGGGTCGAGCGGGCCGGGCGCTTCCGCTCGCTCGGCGACGGGCAGGTCGATTTCTCGGCGATTTTCTCCAAGCTCGCGCAATACAACTACGATTCTTGGGCGGTGCTGGAATGGGAGTGCTGCCTCAAGGCGCCGGAGGACGGGGCGCGCGAAGGCGCCGAATTCATCAAGAGCCATCTGATCCATGTCACGGAAAAAGCGTTCGACGACTTCGCCGGCGCGGCGGTCGATAAGAAGCAGATCAAGCGGGCTTTGGGGTTGCGCTAGGCGTGTCATTCCCGCGAAAGCGGGAATCCAGACGAGCCGGTCCTGAGGCGCCGCGGCCTCTGGATTCCCGCTTTCGCGGGAATGACACACTGCGCAAAGATGGATTGAAGGGGAGAGAGGAAATGGCCATTGAGGGACGCAGCGAGGCCAAGAAGGGCGGCCGCATTCGGCTGGGGATGATCGGCGGCGGCGAAGGCGCCTTTATCGGCGCGGTGCATCGCATCGCCTCGCGCATCGATGATCATTACGAGCTCGTCGCCGGCGCCTTGTCGGCGACGCCGGAAAAAGCCCGCCGCTCCGGCAAGGCGCTCGGCCTCGCCGAAGACCGCATTTATGACGATTTCGAAACCATGGCCAAGGCGGAGGCCAAGCGGCCGGACGGAATCGAGGCGGTGGCGATCGTCACGCCCAATCACATGCACGCGCCGCCGACCTACGCCTTCCTGAAGGCCGGCATCCATGTGATCTGCGACAAGCCGCTGACCACCTCGCTCGCCGAGGCGAAGAAGATGAAGGCGGCGGTCGAGAAGTCAGGCCTCGTCTTCGCCCTGACGCATAATTATACCGGCTATCCGCTGGTGCGGCGGATGCGCGAGATGGTCCAAGCCGGCGAGCTCGGCGACATCCGGCTCGTCCAGGTCGAATATCCGCAGGATTGGCTGACCGAGCCGATCGAGAAGACCGGCCATAAGCAGGCCGATTGGCGCGTCGATCCGGCGCGCTCCGGCGCCGGCGGCGCGCTCGGCGATATCGGCACGCATGCTTACAACCTTGCCGATTACGTTTCCGGGATCGAGCTCAGCGAGCTCTCCGCCGACCTGACCTCGTTCGGGGCCGGCCGCCAGCTCGATGACAACGTGCAGATCATGCTGCGCTACGAAAACGGCGCGCGCGGCGCGCTCTGGGCGAGCCAGGTCGCGCCCGGCAACGAGAACGGGCTGCGCCTGCGCGTCTATGGTACGAAAGGCGGCGTGCATTGGGTGCAAGCCGAGCCCAATCACATGCTGTGGTCGCCGTTCGGCAAGTCGACGCGCATCGTCACGCGCGGCGGGCCGGATTCGGGCGGCGCGGCGGCGCGCATGACGCGCGTGCCGCCCGGCCATCCGGAAGGCTATCTCGAAGGCTTCGCCAATCTCTACAGCGAAATCGCGCTCGCCATCCGCGCCGCGCAAAGCGGCAAGAAGCCGGACAAGGCGGCGCATTTCCCGACCATCGAAGATGGCGTCAAAGGGCTCGCCTTCATCGAGGCGGCGGTGAGGTCGTCGAAAGCCAACGGGAAGTGGACCAAGCCGGCGAAATGAGAGGGCTGGCGGCTTTCACTTAACCGGACCAGTGCGTGGCCGGGCCCCCTCCCCGTACCCTCCCGCTTCGCGGGAGAGGGGTCCTCGGCGCCGAGGGTCACGCCTACGCAGAGCGCGGCTGAGAGAATTGAGGCGCGGCGCTCGGGGCCCCTCTCCCGCGAAGCGGGGGAGGGTACGGGAGGGGGCCGCGGGTTATATTTCTATTTCAGCTTAATTCTTCTTCGAGCGCTTCTTTTCGTTTTCGACGCTTCTCTTCAGCGCGTCCATGATGCTGACGACATTGCTTGGCGAGGCAGGGGCGCGCGGTTGCGCCTTGGCCGCTGGGCGGACGCCTTTTTCCTTGGCGGCGATGATCTTCTTCAAGTTTTGCTGGACGGGATCGGCGACGAGCGATTCGCTCCAGCTCGTCAAGCGTTCCTCGATCAGCGTCGTGATCAGCGACATCAGCTTCGGTTCGACCGTCTCCGATTTGATTTGCTTGAAATACGCCGCCGAGTCGCGCACCTCGTCGCCATAGCGTAACGTCCAGACGATGACGCCTCGGCCACGCGGCCGCAGCATGATCGGCCGCTCGCGCCGATAGAGGACGAGCCGCGACAAGCCGACCGTACGAGTCGCCGCCATCGCGTCGCGGATCACTGAAAAAGCTTCGACGCCAATCTCGTTGTCCGGCGTCAAATAATGCGGGCGATCGTACCAGATCCAATCGACGGAATCGTGCGGCACGAAGCTTTCGATGTCGATCGTCCGCGTCGTCTCCAGGGCGACCGCCTCGATCTCTTCGTCCTCCAGCGGGACATACTCGTCTTCCCCGCGCTCGTAGCCTTTGATCAGATCCTCGTCTTGGACGGCTTTGCCGGTCTTGGCGTCGACATAGCGCGTCTCGACGCGATCGCCGGTTTTGCGGTTGAGCGTGTGGAAGCGGATTTTCTCGCTTTCCGTATGCGCCGGAACCATCGCCACCGGACACGTCACCAGGGAAAGCTTGAGATAGCCGGTCCAGAAAGGCCGCGGCGCCATCGGCTCCTCCCGCGAAAGAGCGGAAGGCTAAACCTTCCGCCCTTGCAGAATGTTCCGGCGCTTACGCCGCCGCCTTGCGCTTGCCGGCGAGGCGCTGAATGGCGTCTTCAAGCGGCCTCGCCGCCTCGTCATAGCCCGGCCATACGCCATTGCGCCGCAACAGCGCCGGCGCGCTGCGGAGGGTGAACCGCTTTGGGTCGAGCCCCGATTTGACTTGCGTCCAGGCGAGCGGCATCGACACGGTTGCACCGGGGCGGGCGCGCGGCGAGAGCGGCGCCACCGCCGTCGCTGTGCGATCGTTGCGCAAATAATCGAGGAAAATGCGCCCGCCGCGAATCTTCTTGGCCATATTGACCACGTAGAGATCGGGCCGGTCGCGCGCCATCAGCAGGCACACTTCCTGGGCGAAGGATTTCGCGACCGGCCAGGTCATCTTGCCTTTCGGGCTCTCGGCAAGGGGCGTCACCACATGCAAGCCCTTGCCGCCGGTGGTCTTGCAGAAGCTGATCAAGCCGAGGCCTTCGAGGCGCTCCTTCATCTCGCGCGCCGCTTCGACAACGGTCGCGAAGGCGACGTCCGGCCCAGGATCGAGGTCGAAAACCAGCCGGCCGGGTATGGTCGGATGGCCGGGCAGGCAGTTCCAAGGATGGAGCTCGACGGCCGCGGCTTGAGCAAGGGCGGCCAAAGCTTCGACGCGATCGATTTGAAGATAGGGCTTTCTCTCCGCCGAAGGCCGTACGAGCTCGATCAGGTTCGACGTGCCCGGCGAAGCATGGCGCTGGAAGAATTTCTGGCCGTCAATGCCGTCCGGCGTGCGGATGATCGAACAGGGCCGGCCCTTGAGATGCGGCATGATCCATTCGCCGACCGCTTCGTAGTAGCGGGCGAGATCGAGCTTGGTGACCGGCTCGCCGTCGCCGCCATCGGGCCATAAGGGCTTATCGGGATGAGAAATGACCACGCCCATGACGATCGGCCGGCCGTTCTTGACATTTCGCGGCGATACTGAGCCGGGCTTCGGCGTCTCCACATCCGTCGCTTTGGCCGGCGTTTCAGCTTCGACCTCGCGCGCCGGCTTGTCCTCCCGCAAGCCCTTGAACGCGGCTTGGCGGACCATGCCATCAGTGGTCCAGCCCGCAAATTCAATTTCCGCCACCAGTTCCGGCCGGGTCCAAGTGACGCCTTTCTCCTTTTTCGGCGCGTTCGCGCCGGCGAACGGCGACTGATCGGCAGCGACCGCTTTGAGGCGCGGCAAAAGTTTGCGTACCTTGGCCTCGCCATAGCCGGTGCCGACCCTCCCGATGTAAAACAGACGGCCGCGGCGATTGACGCCGACCAGCAGCGAGCGGAACCGGCCATTGGTCGTCGACCATCCGCCGATCACGACGTCATGGCCAGCGCGGCACTTGGCCTTGGTCCAATTTGCGCCGCGTCCCGATTGATAGGGCGCGTCGAGCCGTTTCGAGACGACGCCTTCGAGATTCAACTTGCAGGCCGAGCGCAGCACGGCGTCGCCGCTCGTCTCGAAATGCTCGACAAAGCGGATAATCGGGCTGCGCGCTTCACTGATCAGGCTGTGCAATTGCTCCTTGCGCTCTGCGAGCGCCAAGCTTCTGACGTCGTCGCCCTCGACGAAAAGCAGATCGAAAGCGAAATAGACCAAATCCTTGGTTGCGCCTTCCGAAAGCGCCGCCTGCAAGGCCGGGAAATTCGGCGCGCCGTTCTCGTCCAGCGCGACAATCTCGCCATCGACCAGGCAGTCGGGCAGATCGGCGGCGGCATTCGCAATCTCTGGAAATTTTTTCGTCCAGTCGAGGCCTTTACGCGTCTTCAGCGTCGCCTCGCCGTTTTCGACCCGCATCTGGACGCGGTAGCCGTCGAACTTGATCTCATGCGCCCAGCCTTCGCCGTTCGGCGGCCGGTCGACAGGTTGACAGAGTTCGGGGGGTACGAAATCCGGCATTTTCGCCGACTTGCCGCGGCGCGGCTTGGCAGCGGCGATTTTCGGCGCCGCCGGCTCCTGCTCGCTCGGCGGCCTATTGCTGTTCCAGACCCGGGCCGGATCGTTCCGTTCGCCGCCGGCGAGGATGAATGGCGTCGGCCCGCGGCCTTTGCCGGCGGCGATTTGCTCCAAGGTCCGGCCCGAGGCGACGGAGCGGTCGTCGGCGAGGAGCGCCTCGCCATCGCCGTCGCGCGCGTAATCGTCGCGATGCTTGATGAGCAGCCAATTGGTGCGCTTGCTGTTGGTCCGGTCGTGCTTCATGCGCACGAGAACCCAGCTTCCCTTGAGCCGTTTTCCTTCCAGCGTGAATTTGAGATCGCCCTTGGCGAGCATGTCTTCGGCGCTCTTGCGCCCTTCCGGCGCCCAATAGCCGCGATCCCAAATCTGCACGGTTCCGCCGCCATATTGGCCTTTGGGGATCGTTCCTTCGAAGTCGCCATATTCGAGCGGATGGTCTTCGACCTCGACGGCGAGACGCCGATCGTGCGGATCGAGCGAAGGGCCCTTGGTCACCGCCCACGATTTGAAGACGCCGTCGAGCTCAAGGCGGAAATCATAGTGAAGGCGCGTGGCGTCGTGCTTCTGGATCACGAAGCGCAGCCGGTCTGAGGCTTCGGCCTTGCCGCCGCTCGGTTCGGCGGTTTTGGCGAAATCGCGCTTTTTGCGGTAAGTCGAGAGCTTCTGATTGCTGTTCATGGGCCGTGCGCCTGTGGCGGGTCGCCATCGGACGCGCCTTCGGAAAAACCGTCAAGAGACCGTTTTGGTTTCCTTTAGGTTTCAGGCCGGCCGGGGAGTCATGGCGGCCGCCGCCGCGCCGCCCGGAGCGCCTTGAGGTCGGCATTCAGCAAATCGCCGATCGCGTCGACCGCCAGATCGACCGCGGACAGGTCGGCGATCGCGGCCGGATCGCGCGCGTAATGCCCCTGGCGCGGAAAGACGGTGGTGACCTTCTCGCCC
>DATGLU010000781.1:0-6210 GCA_035294045.1 Roseiarcus sp.
GCCGAAATCGATCGCGACGTCGCCCGCGGGCAGTTGCCGCAAGCCGAGGCGGAGGGGGCGCGGATCGAAGCCTCGCGCCGGCTGATCGCCGCGAGCGAGCGCGCCGAGCGCGGCGGCGGCGCAGCGCGGCCAGTCCCTCGCGTCGCCGCGGCGCTGCTCATTCTGATCGGCGTGCCGCTGGTGGCGTTCGGGCTTTACGGACGCTACGGCAATCCCGGCGAGCCGGACGAACCGATTGCGGCGCGGCTCAACGATCCCGCCCATGGCGACGATCTTCAGGCGGCGGTCGCCAAGATCGAATCGCATCTCCTCACCCATCCCAATGACGGCGTCGGCTTCAAAGTGATCGCGCCGGCTTATCTGCGCATGGGCCGCTTCGATGAGGCGGTGAAGGCCTATGGCCAGGCGCTGCGCCTGCTCGGCGATAATCCCGAGCTCCGCGCCGATTACGGCGAGGCGCTGGTCGCCGCCGCGAACGGCGTCGTCACCGCCGACGCCCGCGTCGCCTTTCAGCAAGCGCTCGCCAAGGACCCGCGATCGGCGAAAGCGCGCTACTATCTCGCCCTCGCCGCCGAGCAGGACGGCGACAAGCAGCGCGCCGAAGAGACGTACAAGGCGCTGCTCGCTGAATCGCCGAACGCGCCATGGACGCCGACCGTGAGAATGCGCCTTGCCGCGCTTGGCGAGAAAACGCCGGCGACGGCGGCGAAAATCGCGGCGCCGCCGAAAGAGGCGGCGGCGGCGATCGCCTCCTTGTCGCCGGAGCAAAGGCAGGCGGCGATTCACGGCATGGTCGACCGGCTCGCCGCGCGCCTCGCCGCCAAGGGCGACGATCCGGCGGGCTGGCTGCGCCTGATCCGCGCCTATTCGGTCTTGCAGGAGCAAGACAAGGCCAAGGCGGCGCTCGCCAAAGCGCGCGAGGCCCTCAACGGCAACGACGCGGCCAAGCGCGATCTCGACGCGCTCGCCAAAGAGCTCGGACTGGAGAGCTGACGTGACGAGGAAGGGACGGCGGCTCACTTTGATCGGCGTCGCGCTTTGCGTCATCGCCTTCGCCGCGGGCCTCGCGCTTTACGCGCTGCGCGACAGCATCGTCTTCTTCTATGGCCCGAGCGAGCTCGCCGAAAAGGACGTGCGTCCGGGCGCGCATTTGCGCATAGGCGGCCTGGTCAAGCCCGGCTCGCTGGTCAAAGCCGCGGACGGCAAAATGTCCTTCGTGATCACCGACAATGCGCATGACGTGGCCGTGACCTATCAAGGCCAGGTTCCCGATCTCTTCCGCGAAGGGCAGGGCGTCGTCGCCGAGGGGATTCTCGAAGCGCCGGGAAAATTCCACGCCGACACGATCCTCGCCAAGCATGACGAACGCTACATGCCGCGCGAAGTGGTCGACGCCTTGAAGAAGCAGGGGCGCTGGCAAGAAGGCGGGGGCGGATCGTGATCGTCGAAGCCGGCCATTACGCGCTGACGCTCGCTCTGGCCTTGGCCCTGGTTCAGGCTTTCGCGCCGCTCTGGGGCGCCGCGCATCGCGACGAAGGCCTGATCGGCGTCGCCCAGTCGACCGCGATCGGCCAATTCGTCGCCATCGCATTCTCGTTCGGCGCGCTCATCGAAGCCCATCTGGTTTCGGATTTCTCGGTGCTGAACGTCGCCGAGAATTCCCATACCGCCATCCCGACCCTCTACAAGATCACCGGCGTCTGGGGAAACCACGAGGGCTCGATGCTGCTCTGGGTTTTCATCCTCGCCTTGTTCGGCGCGCTGGTCGCCCTGTTCGCCCGCGCTTTGCCGCCGATCCTGCGCGGCAATGTCCTTGCGGTGCAGGGCCTGATCTCCAGCGCCTTCCTTGCCTTCATCCTGATCACGTCCAATCCGTTCGCGCGGCTCGATCCGGCGCCGTTCGAGGGGCGCGACTTGAACCCCGTCCTGCAGGATCTCGGCCTTGCCATTCACCCGCCGCTCCTCTATCTCGGCTATGTCGGCTTCTCGATCGTCTTCTCCTTCGCCGCCGCGGCCTTGATCGAAGGCCGGGTCGACGCCGCCTGGGCCCGCTTCGTCCGGCCCTTCGCGCTCATCGCCTGGAGCTTCCTGACGCTCGGCATCGCGATGGGCTCGTACTGGGCCTATTACACGCTTGGCTGGGGCGGCTTCTGGTTCTGGGACCCGGTTGAGAACGCTTCGCTCATGCCCTGGCTCGCCGGCACCGCCTTCGTTCACTCGATCGCCGTGATGGAGAAGCGCGAAGCGCTGAAAGTCTGGACGATTTTCCTCGCCATCGTCGCCTTCTCGTTCTCTCTGCTCGGCACGTTCCTGGTCCGCTCCGGCGTCCTGACCTCGGTCCATGCCTTCGCCAGCGATCCGCAGCGCGGCGTTTTTATCCTGCTCATCCTCGCCGCCTTCATCGGCGGGGCCCTGGCTTTGTTCGCCTGGCGCGCGCCTTTGCTCAAGCAGGGCGGGTTGTTCGCGCCGATTTCGCGCGAAGGCGCGCTCGTCCTCAACAATCTGTTCCTCACCACGAGCTGCGCGGCGGTGATGATCGGCACGCTCTATCCGCTCGCCCTCGAACAGATGACCGGCGAGAAAATCTCGGTCGGGGCGCCCTTCTTCAACATGACCTGCGGCGCCCTGCTGATCGCGCTTTGCGCGATCGTTCCGTTCGGCCAGTCGCTGGCCTGGAAGCGCGGCGATCTTCTCGGCGTGGCGCAGCGCCTCGCCGTCGCCGGCGCGGCCGGCCTCTGCGTCGCCGTCGCGCTCCTTGCGGCGACGAGCGGCGGCCCTGTCCTCGCGCCGCTCGGCGCGGGCCTGGCGGTCTATGTGATCCTCGGCGCCCTTAGCGAAATCGCGGCGCGGCTTTGGCGCGGCGGCGCCTCGGCGCGGCTCGCGCTCGCCCGCGCCTGGGGCCTGCCGCTCTCGGCTTGGGGCGCCGCCTTCGCCCATATCGGCGTCGGCGTGACCTTGCTCGGCCTCGCCATGACCGGATTCGGCGCTGAGACGATCGCGACGATGAAAATCGGCGAGCCGCGCGCGGTCGGGCCCTATCTCGTCGTGTTCGAATCGGTGCAGCCGCGGCTCGGGCCGAACTACCGCGAGACCGTCGCCAAGGCCGCGATCCGCAAGGACGGGGTCGTCGTCGCGACGGTCGAGCCGGCGAAGCGGTTCTTCCCGGCGCGCGAAACATCGACGACCGAGGCCGGGATTGCCACGCTCGATCTCGGCCAAGTCTATATTTCGATCGGCGACGAAAGCGGCGGCGCCATTGCGGCGCGGCTCTATTGGAAGCCGCTGGTGACGCTGATCTGGATCGGCGCCTGCATCATGGCTTTGGGCGGCGCTTTGTCGCTCGCCGACCGGCGGCTGCGCATTGGCGCGCCGGCGCGGGCCAAGGGCGCCATCGCGCCGCAAGCGGCGGGGGCGCAGTAGCGATGCGCGCTTTCGTACTCGCTTTCGCCTTTGCGGCGTTCTGCGCGGTCGGCGCGGCGCAAGCCGTGCAGCCCAATGAGATGCTGGCCGATCCCAAGCTCGAAGCGCGCGCCCGCGCGCTCTCCGCCGAATTGCGCTGCATGGTTTGCCAGAATGAATCGATCGACGCTTCCGACGCTTCGCTGGCGCATGACATTCGCGTCCTGATCCGCGAGCGCCTCGCCAAAGGCGAAAGCGAAGACGCGATCAAGGCTTTCCTTGTCTCGCGCTATGGCGAATTCATCTTGCTTAAGCCGCCGCTTCAACGCGACACGCTGCTCCTTTGGGGCGCGCCGCCCTTGCTCCTTGTCGGCGGCGCGGCTTTCCTCGCCGCCGCGATGCGCCGGAAAAGCCGAGCCGGCCTTGCGCCCGCCGCGTTAACCTCGGCCGAGGAGCAGCGCCTCGCCGCGCTGCTCGACGATTCTAAAACGTAAATCTTTTCAAAAAGTTGTGAGGCGACAGCCGGAGCGCCTCGCCTTACCAAACATTCATCTTCGCGCCATCGCGCCGTAAACGGCGTTGATTCATTCTCCCCGCACATCGTCGGATCGAGCCTCGCTGGCGCCGCTTCACCAAGGAGACCATTATGCGTCCACTTCATTCTTCCCGATTTGGCTTGCGTACTTTACGGGGCGCGCTGCTTGGCGCCGTCGCTTTGACCGCCGTCGGCGGGCTCACTTTCGAGGGTCTTTCCTCATATCCGGCCCTCGCTCAAACCTCGGCCATCCAGCCGACTCAGCCGTCCGGCCCCGCCTCGTTCGCCGACATTGTCGACCACGTGAAAGGCGCGGTCGTTTCGGTGAAGGTCACGATGCGCGATTCCGATCAGGCGAGTTCCGACCTCGGGCCGGGCGGCCCGCTCGATCGTTTCTTCCGCCAGTTCGGCCAAGGCGTCGATCCGTTCGGCGACGAGGGCGATTCGCCGCTCCCGCGCATCCCGCATCGTCATCCCCATCACCTCGAGATGGCGCAGGGCTCCGGATTCTTCATCTCTCCGGACGGCTATATCGTCACCAACAACCATGTCGTCGAGCACGCCACTGAAGTGACCGTGACGACGATCGACGGCAAGACCATTCCGGCCAAGGTGATCGGAACCGATCCCAAGACCGATCTTGCTTTGCTGAAGGTCAAGGAGGGGGACAACTATCCTTACGTGAAATTCGCCGAGAAGGCGCCGCGCGTCGGCGACTGGGTGATCGCGGTCGGCAATCCGTTCGGCCTCGGCGGCACGGTGACGGCCGGCATCGTCTCGGCGCGCGGCCGCGACATCGGCTCGGGTCCCTATGACGACTTCCTGCAGATCGACGCGCCGGTCAATCGCGGCAATTCCGGCGGACCGAGCTTCAACAATCAGGGCGAAGTGGTCGGCGTCAACACCGCGATCTTCTCGCCGTCGGGCGGCAGCGTCGGCATCGGCTTCGCCATCGCCAGCGACGTCGTGCAGAACGTCGTCCAGCAGCTCAAGACCAACGGCATGGTGACGCGCGGCTGGCTCGGCGTTGAAATCCAGCCGGTCAGCCAGGACATTGCCGACAGCCTCGGCTTGAAGCAGACGCAAGGCGCGCTGGTCGCCAGCGCTCAGAAGAATTCGCCTGCGGCTGAGGCTGGCGTGAAGGCCGGCGACGTCATCACCAAAGTGGACGGCGACACGGTGGCCAATCCGCGCGAACTGGCGCGCAAGATCGCCGCGCTCGGTCCCAAGAAGACCGTCGATCTCACCGTCTTGCGCAACGGCGAGACCAAGAACATCTCGGTGACGCTCGGCCAGATGGCCAATGAGAAGCAGGCGTCGAACGAACAGCCGTCGTCGAACGACAACACGGCTCAGAGCGACGACGCCGCCCAGAAGGAGATGGCCAAGCTCGGCCTGACCCTGGCGCCAGAGAAGGGCGGCAAGAACGGCGTCGTCGTGGCGGATGTCGATCCGGACAGCGCGGCCGCGCAGAAAGGCCTGCAGCAAGGCGACGTCATTCTCGACGCCGGCGGCAAGCCGGTGACCAAGGCGAGCGACGTGACCGCGGCGATCGCTACGGCCAAGAGCGAAGGCCGCAAGGCGGTCCTGCTCCGCGTGAAATCAGGCGACAATGTGCACTTTGTCGCCCTCTCGACCCAGGCGGCCACCTGACCGCTTGAGTAGCCTCCGGCAGCGCGCGCCCGCCCCTGGCGCGCCGCCGGGTGAAGCGGCGGCAGGTCGGGCTTCCAGCCTGGCCTGCCGTTTTTGTTTGGGAGCCGCTATATGTCCTCCATGCGAATTCTGATCATCGAGGACGATCGCGACGCGGCCGCCTATCTCGTGAAGGCGTTTCGCGAGGTCGGCCATGTCGCCGATCACGCCGCCGACGGCGTGACCGGCTACGATCTCGCCCGGGAAGGCGGCTACGACGTCGCGGTCGTCGATCGCATGTTGCCGAAGATGGATGGATTGTCGCTGATCGGCGCCTTGCGGGTGCAGAATGTCGACACGCCGATCCTCATCCTGTCGGCGCTCGGCCAGGTCGACGACCGCGTCAAGGGCCTGCGCGCCGGCGGCGACGACTATCTCGCCAAGCCCTACGCCTTTTCCGAACTGCTCGCCCGCGTCGATGCGCTGGCGCGCCGACGGCCGAAAGGGGCGACCGAGGAGACCGTTTATCGCATCGCCGATCTCGAACTCGACCGTCTTTCGCATAAGGTGACGCGCGGCGGCGCCGAAATCCCGCTGCAGCCGCGCGAATTCCGCTTGCTCGAATATCTAATGCAGCATGCCGA
>DATGLU010000782.1:0-4717 GCA_035294045.1 Roseiarcus sp.
ATTGCGAGCGAAGCGAAGCAATCCATTCATAGGGCGCGGCTCTACGAATGGATTGCTTTCGTTCCCCTCGCTGCGCTCGGGGCCTCGCAATGACGGCGTACGTTGAGGAGACAAGGATGACCGAAATGCGGCTCGTCGTGACGGGCGCCGCCGGACGGATGGGCCGGATGCTGATCAAGACGATCCTCGAGACGAAAGGCGTCGCGCTCGCCGCCGCGCTCGAGCGCGAGGGCTCGCCGGCGCTCGGCGCCGACGCCGGCGCGCTGGCCGGCTGCGACAAGCTTGGCGTTCCGATCGCCGCCGATCCGTTGCAGGCGATCCTCAACGCCGACGGGATCGTCGATTTTTCCTCGCCCTCGGCCAGCGTCGAATTCGCCGCGCTCGCGGCGCAGGCGCGCATCGTCCATGTCATCGGCACGACCGGCCTTTCCGACGACGACTTGCAAAAAATCGAAGCGGCGGCGCGCCATGCGACGATCGTCCGCTCCGGCAATATGAGCCTCGGCGTCAATCTCCTCGCCGCCCTGACGCGTAAAGTCGCCGCCGCGCTCGGCGAGGACGCCGATATCGAAATCGTCGAAATGCATCACCGGATGAAGGTCGACGCGCCGTCCGGCACGGCGCTCCTGCTCGGCGAAGCGGCGGCCGCCGGGCGCGGCGTCGCGCTGAAGGATCATCAGGCGCGCGGCCGCGACGGCCTGACCGGGGCGCGACGGCGCGGCGATATCGGCTTTGCGGCGTTGCGCGGCGGCACGGTGATCGGCGAGCACAGCGTGATTTTCGCCGGCGACGGCGAGCGCATCGAACTCCGGCACATTGCCGAGGACCGCTCGCTCTTCGCCCGCGGCGCTTTGCGCGCGGCGCTGTGGGCGCAAGGGCGCAAGCCCGGCCTCTATTCCATGGCCGACGTGCTGGGCCTGACGTGAGGCAAGCCCCGGCGGCGTCCCCCTCTCCCGAAGGGAGAGGGGTCAGGGATGAGGGGTACGAGGGTTTGGGAGTTCGCGCTCGTACCGCCGCCGGCGTGTCCCCCTCTCCCGGAGGGAGAGGGGTTAGGGGTGAGGGGTACGCCGACTGGGGCTTTGCCAAGCCCGCAGGCGCGGCGCCGACCTTTGTCTTTCCTGAAACACCGTACCCCTCACCCCTGCCCCTCTCCCTTCGGGCTACGGGATTCACACATCGTAAAAACAGACTCAAATACAGAGACTTAGCTGACTATCGGTTTTGCAAAAGCGGGGAAGCAGAGCTCGTCACACCGATTGAAAAGATTCGTCTTTTCCTATCCCGATGGTGGTCTCAAAAAAGATGTGTGAATGCCGTAGCCCTTCGGGAGAGGGGTTCGCGCCTTGTACTCATTCCATTCACCTTGCTCGCTTCAACCGGCGCCGCCGAGGCCGCGCCGCTCGATGGCGCGCGTCTTTCGCTGGGCTGGGCCGTACCTTTTCTAGGCCTACTGATCTCGATCGGCTTGGGCCCGCTCCTCGCCGAGAATTTCTGGCATCGCCACTACGGCAAGATCGCCTTCGTCTGGGCGGCCGGCCTCGCCTTGGCGCTTGCGTTTCGCGTCGGCTTTGCAGCCGCGTCGGAAGCGGTCGCCGACGCGCTCGTCGCCGACTATCTGCCGTTCATCTTGATGATGTTCGCGCTCTATGTGACGGCGGGCGGCGTGGTCTTGCGCGCCGCCGCGCATGGACGGCCGGCGATCAACACCCTGCTGCTCGCAATCGGCACGGTCGCGGCGAGCTTTATCGGGGTCACCGCCGCCTCGATGATCATGATCCGGCCGCTGCTCCATTCGAACTACGAGCGCACGCGCAAGGCGCATGTCGTCGTCTTCTTCATCTTTCTCGTCGCCAATATTGGCGGCGCGCTGACGCCGCTCGGCAATCCGCCGCTGTTTTTCGGCTTCATCAACGGCGTCGATTTCTTCTGGCCGGCGGTCCATCAATGGCCGCAAACCCTGTTCGCGACGGCGGTCCTGCTCGCTCTCTTCTTCGCGATCGACGCTTGGCTCCTCGCGAGCGAGCCGAAGCCGCCGCGCGCCCGGCCGCATGATATTCCGACGCGCTTCAAGGGCGCCGGCAATCTTCTGCTGCTCGCGCTCGCCGTCGCCGCGATCGTCGCCGGCGGCCTGTGGAATCCCGGCCGCGGCTTTGCGGTTTTCGGCGTCAAGATCGCCGCGCAGGACGCGGCGCGCGATCTCGCCATGATCGTCATCGGCCTTGCGTCGCTCACTCTCACCGATCGCGCGGCGCGCGCCGCCAACGGTTTCGAATGGGCGCCGCTCGCCGAAGTCGCCAAGCTGTTCGCGGCGATTTTCGTCTGCATTGTCCCGCTCTTCGCGATTCTCGACGCCGGACGCGACGGCGCGCTCGCCTGGCTCATCGACAAGATGGCGCTGCCCGGCGGCGCGCCCGATCCGGTCGCCTATTTCTGGTTCACCGGCCTGATCTCGGCCGCGCTCGACAATGCGCCGACCTATCTCGTCGCCTTCAACCTTGCTGGCGGCGATCCCATCCACCTGATGGGCGCGGAAGCTTCGACCTTGAAAGCGATCGGTCTCGGCGCCGCCTTTATGGGCGCGCTCACCTATATCGGCAATGCGCCGAATTTCATGATCTACGCGATGGCCCGCCGCGCCGGCTTCGCCATGCCGAGCTTTTTCGGCTACATGGCCTCAGCCGCCGTGCTCCTCGCGCCGGTCTTCGTCGCGGTTTCGTTCATGCTGTGAGAACCCCTCGCCCCGCGCAACGGGGAGAGGGTGGCCGCGAAGCCGCCGGGTGAGGGGCAGCGCTGAGACTGGTGATTAGCTTTTCGATGGTACGTACTTTCAAGTCCTGCGCCGCCCCTCATCCGGCCCTTCTGGCCGCGTACTCCCCGCTTCGCGGGGCGAAGGGTTCAACGCCTCGATCAGACGGCGCAGCGTCTCGACGGTCGAGACATCCGCTTCGCCGTCGACGCGCGCCGGCCGGAAATGGCGCTGAAAGGCCGCGACATGCAGCTCGGTCTGCTTGTCATAGACGCCGCTGAGCTCGACGCCATAGCCATAGAGCGCCAGCATCGCCTGCAAGGCGCGGACCGGCGGGCCCTCGGCGCCGCGCTTCAAGATCGGCCCGCCGACGATCGGCGCAGGCGGAAGCCAATGACCGACGCCTTCCCGGCATAGCGTTCCCCAGGGAAAAAGCTCGCCGGGATCGCGCTTGCGCGCCGGCGCGATGTCGGAATGGGCGAGGACGCGCTCCGGCTTGATCGCGTGACGCGCGCAGACATCGCGCGCGAGCGCGGCCACCGCGGCGATCTGCTTGTCGGGGAACGGCGGCAAGCCGCCGTCATGGCCGGGATTGACGATCTCGACGCCGATCGAGCAGGAATTGATATCGCGCTCGCTTTTCCAGACGCTCAAGCCCGCATGCCAGGCGCGGCGGTCCTCGCCGACAAGCTGGACGATGCGGCCGTCCTCCCAGACGAAATAATGCGCCGACACCTCGGCGTTCGGATCGCATAGCAAAGCCAGCGCCGCGGCGCCGGTCGGCATGCCGGTATAATGGAGGATGACGCAATTGGGCGCGGAATAGCCGCGCCGCTCCGTGTGATTGGGCGACGCGAGAAACCGCTCGGCGAGCGGCGAGTCCGGGCGGCGCTGGCCCTCCTGCCGCTCGGCCGATGACGGGAGGCTCACAGAATCTTACCGGCCGCTTCCCGAAGGAAGCGGCCGGCCTCTTGGCTCAGTAATAGGCGGTGCAGACCCGGTTGCCGTAATAATCGTAGCCCCAATGGGCGCAGCGCGGCGGCGGGCCGGGCGGCGGCCCGTCGGGGCCGGGGCCGTAATAGCCGGGCGGCGGCGGGCCCGAGGGCGTGGCGGCCGAGCCGACCATGGCGCCGGTCGCGGCGCCCAGCGCGCCGCCGACCAGCGCGCCGCCGGCGCTGCCGTGGCTCACCGCCGAGCCGATGATCGCGCCGGTCGCGCCGCCGAGCAGCGCGCCGCCGGCCGCATTCTGCTGCTGCGGCGTCTCGCAACCGGCCAGGGCGATCGCGCTGGCGCAGACCGTCGTGAGAAGAACCAATGCTTTCATGCAGGAAACTCCGAGATTGCCCTTAAGGCCCGCCTGACCCGGCGGCTCTTTAGCGCGGGGTCCTGGCCCCGCCTTCCTTGGGAGCGCAAGGCTTAACGAATCGACGAAAGATCGCCCCTCGCCATGCAAGCCTCGCACGCCAAATATGAATTGAGGGTGAACCTTGGGCGAAATGAGGGCGAAGCCGCGACACGAATCGTTAACAAGGGTTAAGGCAGGGCGGCGGCGCGGCCGCGTGCGGCCTCGCTCATCGCCTCTTCGAGGACGGAAAAGACCCGTGGCGGCCCGCATAAGGCGACATTGAAGCGTAAATAGGGGTTCGGCCCCTGGGCCAGGCTGAAGACATTGCCCGGCGCGAAAACCACGCCCCGCCTTAAGCCGATGCGGGCGATGTCGGCGGCGTCCAGCCCGCCGGGCAGGCGGGCCCAGACGAACATGCCGCCGCGCGGCTCGAGCCAGGGCGTCAGGCCGGCCGCCTCGAGCCGCCGCAAGGTCAAGCCCATCGCGTCGGATAGTTTCGTCCGCAACTGCTCAAGATGGCGCCGGTAGCCGCCCTCGCTCAGATTGCGATGGAGCAGCACGGCCGAGAGGCGGCCTGACGAGCCGCCGGTCGCGAGCTTCAGGTCGATCAGCTCCTCGATCCATTC
>DATGLU010000783.1:0-4834 GCA_035294045.1 Roseiarcus sp.
ATTCGGCCCGGCGAAATTCATGCGCTGGTCGGCGAGAACGGCGCCGGTAAGACCACGCTGATGAACATCCTCTACGGGCTGCTGCCGCGCGACGGCGGCGAGATCGTGCTGCGCGGCGCGGCGGCGAATTTTTCAAGCCCCGCCGAGGCGATCGCCGCGGGGATCGGCATGGTCCACCAGCATTTCAAGCTGGCGCCGTCCTTCACCGTGACCGAGAACATCATTCTCGGGGCGGAGCCGCTGCGCGGCTTCAACCGGATCAATCGCAGCGACGCCGAACGCCAGACCGCCGAGCTCGGCGCGCGGTTCGGCCTCGACCTCGATCCCAGAGCCGTCGTCGGCTCGCTGCCTGTCGGCTTGCGCCAGCGCGTCGAAATCTTGAAGGCGCTTTATCGCGACGCGGAAATCCTCATCCTCGATGAACCGACCGCCGTGCTGACGCCGCAGGAAACGCGGGAATTGTTCGCCACGATGCGCAGGCTCGCCGAGAGCGGCCGCGCGATCATCTTCATCACCCATAAATTGCGCGAGGTTCTCGCCGTTTCCGACCGAGTATCCGTGATGCGGCTCGGCCGGATCATTTCGACCGAGCCGAACAAGAACCTGACCGCCGAGCGCCTCGCCAGCCTCATGGTCGGCCGCTCGGTCCTGTTGCGCGTCAGCAAGGCGAAAGCGCATCCGTCCGAGGAGAAGCTTCTTCAAGTCGAGGGCCTCACCGCCATCGGCGATCGCGGCGAGACGGCCGTCGACAATCTTTCGATCGCCGTCCGCGCCGGCGAGATCGTCGGACTGGCCGGCGTTCAAGGGAACGGCCAGGACGAGCTCGTCCAATGCATTGCCGGCCTGCGGCGGCCGTTATCGGGCGCGGTGGCGATTTGCGGCCGCGCGGCCGCGCGCTGGGAGCCGGCCGATAGCCGGGATGCCGGCCTCGCCTATATCCCCGCCGATCGCGGCCGCGTCGGCCTATCGCTGGCGAGCGAGGTCTGGGAAAACCTGTCGCTCGGCCATTTGCGGTCATTTTCTCGCGGCCCGATTCTGCTGACCGAAAAAGCGCGGCGCCAAGCGAGCGCGCTGATCCGGAAATTCGACGTGCGCGGCGCCGGCGAAGCGACCCTCGCCAAGTCCCTTTCCGGCGGCAATCAGCAGAAGGTCCAGCTCGCCCGCGAATTGACGCGGGGCGCTCGCCTCGTCGTCGCCGAACAGCCGTCGCAGGGCGTCGATATCGGCGCCATCGAGGCGATCCATCGCATTCTCGTCGACATGCGCGATCAGGGCCGCGCGGTGTTCGTGATCTCCGCCGATATCGACGAAATCTTCTCGCTTTCCGACCGCATCCTGGTGATCTATCGCGGCCGGATCGTCGCCGATCTCGCGGCGGGCGAAGCGGATGCGGAGACGATCGGCCGCTTCATGGGCGGCTTGCACGATCGGCCGGATAGCGAGGCGCCCGAGCATGGACGAACTTATGTCCAGTGAGGCGGCGCCGTTGCGGCGAAGCGCGATCTCGCTGCGGGGCGTGGTGCGTCCGCTCGCCGGTCCCGCCGTCGCGGTGCTGATCGCGATCGTCGTCGGCGCGCTGCTCCTTGCGGCGGTTGGCCAGAATCCGCTCGATGTCTACGTCACCTTGATCAAGGGCGGCTTGGTCGGCTGGCCTAATCTTTCCGTCGCCTTGCAATTGACGACGCCGCTGATCTTCACCGGCCTCGCTGTGGCCATGTCCTTCCGCGCGGGCTTGTGGAATATCGGCGCGGAAGGCCAGATGCTGATGGGCGCGCTCGCCGCGGGAATCGTCGGCTACGCCGTCTCGCTGCCCTTCTACCTGCATATTCCGCTTTGCGTGATCGCCGCCTTTCTCGGCGGCGCAGCCTGGGCGGGCATTCCCGCGCTTCTGCGCGTCTATCTCGGGGTGAACGAGTTGGTCGTCTGCCTGATGATGAATCCGATCGCCCTGCTCCTGACCGGCTATGTCTCGGCGCGGGCTCTCAAGGCGCCAGGGCCGACCAACAAGCTGCCTGACATCCTCGAGACCGCCATTCTTCCGAATTTCTCCCTGTTCTCGCAGCTCAACGCCGGCATTTTCATTGCGCTCGCTTGCTGCGTCCTCGTCGCTTTCGTCAACAGCGCGACTTTGCGCGGGTTCGAATGGAAGATGATCGGGCTCAATCCGCGCTTCGCCTATTATGGCGGCATCGACGTCCGCAAGAGCGCTCTGACGATCTTTCTTCTCAGCGGCGGAATCGCCGGCCTGGCCGGGGCGGAGCAAGTGCTCGGCGTCTACAAAGCCTATTACGACAATTTCTCGCCCGGCTACGGCTTTGACGGCATCGCGGTGGCGATGCTGGCGAAGAACAGCCCGATCGGCGTCATCCTGGCGGCGTTCCTGTTCGGCGCGCTGAATGGCGGCAGCGCCGTCCTGCAAATGATGACCGGCGTCAGCAAATATCTGGTGCAGGTCCTGCAATTCATCATCGTGTTGGTGCTCGCCGCGCAATTCTCGTTCCGCTGGCGCGTCGCGCGCCCGTGGTTCACCCGTCGCGCACAAAGGCGGGAGCGCGGGACGAGGCAGCCGCCGTTGAGCGAATCCGAATGACAAGCGTTTCGGCGTACCCTCATCCTCGGCGAACGCTTCGCGCCACCTTCTCCCGCAAGCGGGAGAAGGGGTTTCCTCTGCGGCGCGAAGCGTTCGCCGAGGATGATCTCGCGCGCTGCGCGCCCCCTCTCCCGCTTGCGGGAGAGGGCTGGGGTGAGGGTAAGTCGCAGCGTGAGTCGTTCGGCAGGCTCAATTCGCCCAGGAGCCATCCATGATCTCGGCGATCGCTTTTTCGGCCATCCGCATCTCGACGCCGTTGGTCTATGCCGCTTTGGGCGGGCTTCTCACCTATCAGGCGGGCATTCTCAACATCGCGCTGGACGGGTTCATGATCGTCGCCGCGTTTTCGGCGATTGCGGTCGCCTATGCGACCGAGAGCTTGACCCTCGGGATTTGCGCCGGCGTCGCCAGCTCGGTCGTGCTCGCCGCCCTGCTCGCTTTGTTCAATCTGCGCTTCAGGGCCAACATCTTCATCGCCGGAATCGCAGTCACCTTTATGGCCTATGGCCTGACGGCGCTGCTGCTCAAGGGCGCGCTCGGCCAGGAAGGCGTGTTCTCGTCGGACCGCATTCCGACCTTTCCGCCGCTCCATATTCCGCTCGTCGCCGACATCCCGATCCTCGGTCCGCTGGTCAGCGGCCATACGCTGCTGGTCTATCTCGCCTATCTCCTCGTGCCGGTGGTCGCGTTCTTTCTCTATCGTACGCGCTGGGGCCTTCGCGTGCGGGTGGTCGGCGAGGCCGAGGAGGCGGCCGCCGCCGCGGGGATCAATGTCGCCAGCTTGAAATTCCAGACCATGCTGTGGTCGGGCGTGTTTTGCGGCCTTGCCGGCTCCTATCTGTCTCTCGGCTATGTCTCTCTATTCGCCAAGCAGATGACCAACGAGCGCGGCCTCATCGCGCTCGCCGCGATCTTCTTCGCCAATGGCGATCCTTATTGGACGGCGGCAGTGGCGCTGCTCTTCGGCGCCGCGACCGCCCTGTCGGTTCAACTTCCCGAAATGACCGGCGCTGCGCCGCAGCTTCTCCAACTCATCCCTTACGCCGTGACCGTGCTCGCCCTCGTCATTGTCGGGCTGCGCAATTCCCGCCGGCGCAACCGATACGGCGTCTGGCGCTTCGAACTGTGACGCGTCGCTTCAGGCCACCGCGCCCGAGGCGAAGAAACCATCGATCGCCGCCTGGTCGAAGCCGAATTCGCGCAGCACTTCGGCCGTATGTTCTCCGATCAGCGGCGCGGGCCTCTCGATCGCGGGCGGCGTCTCGCTCATCTTCACCGCCGGCGCCACGACCTTCACCCGCCCAGCCGAAGGGTGATCGTAAACGCCGATCGCCCGTATATGGGCGACTTGCGGATCGTCGGCGGCTTGCACATGGGTCTTGACCTCGCCGCACCAGATATCGGCCTTCAGCATCGCCGCGATAAGATCGGCGGTCGCCCAGGTCTTGGTCAGAGCGGCGAGCTTCTCCCAGATCTCGTCGCGCTTCTCGAACAGCGATTTGGGATCGTCATAGGCGAGAAGCTCCGTCGCGCCGAGCACATTGACCAAGGTCCGGTACGGACTCATCGCGATCGTGACCCAGCCATCCTTTGTCGGATAGACGCCGAACGGCGCCTTCATGCCGGGATGGCCGATGCCCGATTTCGGCCGCTCGAAATCCTTGCCGAAATTCATCGCCATCAGCATTTCCTGGCCCTGATGCGCGAGCATCGCGGTGAGGAGATCGATCTTGATTTCCTGTCCCCTGCCCGACCGCTCGCGCCAATAGAGCGCTGCGAGGACGGCGTAGACCATGTTCATCGCGCCGACCTGATCGGAGAAGCCGGAGCCGACCGGCACCGGCGGCCCGTCGCCCCGCCCGGTCGCTGCGGCGAGCCCGGTCAAGCCTTGGATCAGCATGTCCTGGCCGGGCCGGCTGACATAGGGGCCGCTCTCGCCATAGCCCGAGCCCGAGCAATAGATGACGCGCGGATTGATCCGGCGAAAGTCGTCGTAGCCGAAGCCCAGCCGCGCCAAAATGCCGGGGCGAAAGTTCTGGACGACCACATCCGCCTTCGCCCCGATGCGGTAAAGGATTGTCTTCGCCTCCGGACTCTTCAGATCGACCGCGATCGAGCGCTTGTTGCGGTTCCAGGCGAGGAAATTCGGACTTTCATGGCCGCCCATCCAGCGATTGTTGAACGTCATCGTCCTGAAGAGGTCGCCCTGCCCCGGCCGCTCGACCTTGACGACATTGGCGCCGA
>DATGLU010000784.1:0-2261 GCA_035294045.1 Roseiarcus sp.
TCTGCATCTTCTGGACGTGATGGCGCGGATCGCGATCGGCTGGGCCCGCCATGGCGTTCTCCATAAGGTTCAGACTCGCTGCCGGCCAAGCCGGCTCGCGCTCCCCAACGGCCGACGTGCGCCTTCGTTCCGGCGCATGGAGGCGGACTCAGCCCATAGGTGCGCGCGGAAGCGTTTAGCCTCCCCGCTCGCCGCGCCGGAACCGCTCGCCCTTGGCGAGCAGCACGCCATGCGCGCCCGCGAGGCCGAGCTCCAGGCTCTCGGCGATCTTTTGCGCCCGCTCGATAAAGCAATCGGCGGCCTTTGGCGGGCAAAGCTCGCGCGCGGTTTCCGCGAACAAAGCCAGCCAGCGGTCGAAATGGCGTGCGTCGATCGGCAGCGGCAGATGCTTTTGCATCGGCTGGCCATGATAGGCGCCGCTCATCAAGACGACGGACGACCAGAACGCGCCCATCTGGCGAAGATGCGGCTCCCAATCCTTGATCCGCGCGGCGAAAACCGGGCCGAGCAATTCGTCGTCGCGAACGCGGGCGTAGAAGGCGCGCACCAGGCGATCGATCATCGCCTCGTCGATTCCGGTCTCGGCTTTTCTGGCCGCGACGATGTCGGCGCGCCGCGCCGCCGCCGATGTGATCGAAAGGCTCATAGCCGAGCCTCCGGCCGCGGCCCATCGCCCAGGAGACGCCGCATCCGCCGCGCCGAGGCCGGGTCGCCGACGAGATCGGCGAGCGAATAGCGGTCGAGCACGGCCAGGAACGCGCGCAGCGCCTCCTGCAGCGGCGCGCGCAAGCCGCAAGCCGGCGTCAGCCGGCAGGTATTGCCGGCGGGATCGAAACACTCGACGAGGTCGAGATTCTCCTCGGTCGCCCGCACCACCGCGCCGACATTGATCTCGGCGGCCGGACGCGGCAAGGCGAGGCCGCCGCCGCGGCCGCGCGCGCCAGCGATGAAGCCGCTCCTGATCAGCCTATGCGCGACTTTCATCAAATGGTTGCGCGAAACGCGGTAGCGCCGCGCCGCCTCCTCGATCGTGTGACTCGCGTCGGGCTCGGCCGCAAGCAGCATCAGGAGGCGCAAGGCGTAGTCCGTGTGGCGGGTGAGGCGCATGTTCGAGGCGGCTGAAAAGATGGAAGTCATATACATCTTTAGCCGCGATACGCCAACCCCTCTCTTCCATCGCTTTGTCGCACAAGGGAAATACTGTCATTCCCGCGAAAGCGGGAATCCAGCACTGCCTATCCTGCGCGCGCGGCGGCTCCTGGATTCCCGCTTGCGCGGGAATGACATTATGCGCCGAACGCCGCCATCACGGCGCGAACCGCCGCCGCCGTCGTCGCGGCGCGGTCATATTCGGGCGGGCGCAAGGCGCCGCCCATGAACACCGCGTCGTTGCGCCAGCGCATCGCGCTCGCCGCCAACGCGAAGGCGGCGAAGTGGAATTCCCGCGCGCCGGTCTCGGCGGCGATGCGGGCGGCGTTGCGCGTCGTGATGTCGCCGCCCGGCATAATGACGATCCGTCCGGCGGCGCGCTCGATCAGGCGGCGGATGAGCGGCGCGCCTTCGAGCACGCTCGGCGCCTGGCCGGACGTCAGCAGCCGGTCGACGCCGAGCCGGATCAGGGCGTCAAGGCTTTGCTCGGCGTCGCGCGCGACATCGAAGGCGCGGTGGAAGGTGACGGAGAGCGGCCGCGCCGCGGCGATCAGCTCGGCGCTGCGCCGCTCGTCGACGGCGCCGTCGGCGTCGAGCAAGCCGATGACCACGCCGTCGGCGCCCGCCTCCTTCGCCGCTTGAACGTCGTGGCGCATGACGGTGAATTCGTCCTCGTCATAGAGAAAATCGCCGCCGCGCGGCCGGACGATGACATGGACCTTGAGACGCCCCTCGGCCGCGGCGACGGCCTGGCGGACCATGCCGAGCGAAGGCGTGATCCCGCCTTCGAGCAAGGCGGCGCAAAGCTCCACCCGCGCCGCGCCGGCTTGAAGCGACGCTGTTACGCCGGCGACGCTGTCGATGCAGATTTCGAAGAGAGGCATGTCCCCGGCGCCGTCCGTCTTGCGCCGCGAAGCGCGGCTGGAGCAAGATGACGGCGGCGCCCGCGGAAGGCAAGCGGCGCCGCTCCCGGCGGCGCCCAGGCGCCGAAACGGGTGGCGGATAAAAGTACACAGTCACTTGTCCGCTTTTGCAGATTTCGGATGGTTGCGCGTATCGAGCCTGCGAGTTCTCCCGCAAAGCGGAGGAGAGTGCTGGAGGGGGCCTTCGTA
>DATGLU010000785.1:0-2649 GCA_035294045.1 Roseiarcus sp.
AGATTTACTTTGCTTGGCTGGTAATCGTCTTCAGCGGACCTATCAGCGGCTCGCGGTAGATCGCCGCCAAGGAAACTTTGATGGTCAGCGCGGTCGGCACGGCGAGGATGACGCCGGCAATGCCGAACAGCAGGCCCCCCGCAAGAAAGCAGAAGATGACAAGCGGCGGGTTGATGCGCGCGGCGCGGCCGAGGACGATAGGGCCGACAAGCTGATCGATCGAGAGGCGGAGGGCGCTGGCGTAGATGACGTAGTCGATGACGCTCCAGACGCCTTTGGCTTCCTCAAGCGCGACCAGTCCTGCGATGACCGCGGCCAAAGCCGGGCCGGCGACCGGCACCACTTCGAGAATGCCGGTCAGCACGGCGAGGAACGCCGCGTGGCGCAAGACGAGAAAGAAGCCAAGGCCGAGATAGGCGGCAAGGCTCGCATAGACGATAACGACAGCGATTCCGACAAAATAGCGCAGCAGGATCGGGTGCAACTGGAGGAGAATGTCGGCCGTTCGCGGCCGCCAGCTTGGCGGAAAAAGCCAAAGAGCGGCGCGCATGATGTTGCGCCCGTCGACCAGGAAATAGGCCAACAAGGTCAGCATCAGGAACATTCCGAAGACGCCGCCGAAAGTCCAGCCGAGCAGCATTAGCGTATTGCCCGCCTGCTGGATGAAATCCCGCAGCGATCCGATGAAGGTCGTGGCGAGTTCGGAGGCGGAGGTTTGCCGTCCGAGGAATTGAACCTGCCCCTCGCCGAGAATGCGTTGCAGCATCCGCTGGATGATGTCCTGCAGATGGGTCACTGTCTGGATGGTTTCGCGGAGCAGGGCGGGACCGCCAAGCACGACCGCGGCTCCGGCAAGGGCCAGCAAGATGACAAAGACGCCGAGCGCCGCCGCGGCGCGTGGCGCGCGGGTCTTGGCCGAGATGAAATCGACCAGCGGGGTGAGGATATAGGCGATCGCCGCCGCGATGACGAACGGCAGCAACACGACATGAATCAGATAGAAAAAAGTGAGGATGGCGAAGGCGATCAGCAGAACGGCGACCATGTCGATCTGGCGCGCCGCGACGGTGTCGCTGTCCGGTTTCGCCTTCCTATCCATGATAGACCCGGCCCTTCCACGGCACGCGGCCGGTCGCGCGAAGCCGGACGGCGTCGACAACCATTATAGCGCCAATGCTATAGGCGAGAGGGAAGAGCAGGCCGTACCAAGCCGGGACGCCAAGATAGAGCGCCCCCGCGATATGGAAGCCCAAGGCCGCCAGGGCCGCGGGCAGAGCAAGGCCCAGCGCCACGCAAGCGCCCGGCGCGCCGCCGAGACAATGCGCATAGTCGGCGATCGGCGCTAAAAGGAGGCTCCAGCTCAGGACAACGGCCGCCGCGGCAATGGAGAGCGAAGCCGCCGCGCCGCCGAACATATCGAGGAGGTTTTTGGCGAATCCCGGCCACAAGGCGCGCCACCCGTCGTACATGCGCACCGAAATCACCCGGGCGCCGTTCATCAGCACGACCGGACCCCCGTTCCGCTTCAAAAGTCGCGCGAGTTCGAGGTCTTCGCAGATCGCGCCCGAAACCGCCGCATGGCCGCCCACCTCCTCGTAGGCCGCGCGGCGGACCAGCATGAACTGGCCGGTTGCGCTCACCGCCTCGCTGTCCGGCGCTTGAAGGCGCGACAAATTCTGGCAGAAGCCGAGAAGGTAGAGCCCGCAGGGGACCATCAGCCGCTCGGCGAAGCTTTGCAGGAGCTGGCGGGGGGCAAGCGAGAGAAGGCTGGCGCCCGAACTGCGGGCCGCCGCGACCGCCGAAGCGATCAAGCGCGGGTCGGCGCAAGTGTCGGCGTCGACGAAGCAAAGCCATTCGGCGTCCTCGCCCGCCGCTTGCGCGCCGGTCCAGCAGGCCTGGGATTTGCCGGTCCAGCCCTTGGCGAGGGGGCCGCTGCGCAGGGGCGTGATATTGGCGCGCCGCTCGGCGAAGCGGGCGATGATTTCGCGGGTGCCGTCGTTCGAATTGTCATCCACGGCGAGGATACGCAGGCGAGACGGCGGATAGGTCTGGGCGACGAGCCCCGCCAGACAGGCGCGGATATTCGCCGCTTCGTTGCGCGCCGGCAGGATGACGACGACTTTCGGCGCATTGTCGTCAAAGACAGCGCGCTTCGGCTCCAGGACTTGCAGAGCGCGGGATTGGCGAACGGCGCGCAGGAGAAGAAGAAAAACAATCAGGAGGAGAGTGGAGGAGGCTAGGAGCTCCACTTGGGAACCATTTTTGCGCGACGGGTCGGAGGCATGTTTCCGCGATTAAACCCCGCGGCGGCGATGCTTGTTCCCGTTTTACGTCATCTGCCTGCGAATTGTTGGCGGCCAGGCCAAAAAAAAGGAGCTTTGGACGCCGAATAAGCTTGCAAGCCGGAAGGTCAACCAGAAGCCGGCGGCTTGCTACATCTCGTCGGATCGTGGCCGGTCGATAAGAAGGGAAACGGCAAAGGCCGCCACGACGATGGCGATGGCGGAAAAGACCAGCAACGCGGCCATGACCCGACCTCCGGCCCCAGCGTCATCCAAGCCCGTGGCGCGGCGATTGGCCATGGGCCGTCCGCTTCTCGGTGCGCGGTCGTACCGTGTTTTGCTTCGGACCGGCGGGTCTTTCTCCCTA
>DATGLU010000786.1:0-2115 GCA_035294045.1 Roseiarcus sp.
CTGCCACGGCTATCGCTGGCTCGACTATCTCGATATCGACGAGGAGACCGAGCGCGAGCATATCCGCCTCGGCGCCGAAGCAATCAGGAAATTGACCGGCGAGGCGCCGCTCGGCTGGTTCAATGGACGTCCGAGCGAGAATACAAGACGGCTGCTCGTCGAGCATGGCGGAATTCTCTACGACCGCGACTATCTCGGCGACGAATTGCCGTTCTGGGTCGAGATTGGCCGCCGCCATCACCTGGTGATCCCGACCTCCTACGAGACGAACGACAATCGCTTCGACCGCAATTCAGGCTTTCGCACCGCCGACGGTTTCGCGCGCTACATGACGGATTGCTTCGACCTCCTTTACGAGGAAGGCGCCGAACAGCCGAAGATGATGGCGATCAACCTTCACGATCGACTGATCGGCCGCCCCGCCAGGGCGGCCGGGCTGATCAAGTTTCTCGAACATGCGCGAAAGCGCGACCGCGTATGGTTCTGCACCGGCCGCGACATCGCCGAACACTGGCGCCGAGAGCATCCGCCGGATGCTCGCGTCGTTCGCCAGAGAGCCGGCGCTCTCGGTTAGCCGGAAAACAGGATGGCCGCTCAACGTTGAGGATTTGACGGCCGCGCGAAAGCTCTCGCGACTCTCGCCAAGAAGTGGGCGCGCGAGCCGCCGACGAAGAGAAATCGTACTAAATGATTTGTGGTCCTCACCGGAGTTTACGCCGGCTCGGCGAGAAGCGCGCAAATTGTCGCTCTTCGACCCGGCTGTAGGGGCTCCTAAGCCAACGAAAGTGGCGCGCCCGAAGGGATTCGAACCCCTGACCTCTGCCTTCGGAGGGCAACGCTCTATCCAGCTGAGCTACGGGCGCACGCCGCCGGCGGGGCGGCTTGAATGCTCCTTAGCCGATTTATCGGAAACGCGAAACCCGTTTGATCATATTCAGGCGGCGAGCTCCGCGCCGGCGCGCCCGTCGCCGAAATAGGCGAGGTAGCGCTGCTCGATTTCGGCGACCGGCAGGATGACGAAGACGTCGGTCGTGCCGAATTTGCGGTCGATGACGGCTTCGGCGCCGAAATGCGCGCCGAGCCGCCAATAGCCTTTGACGAGCGGCGGCAGGGCGCGGACCGCCTTGCGCGGGTCGACCGCGCGCTCATCGAGCATGGCCATGGCGACGCCGCGGCCGGGCGCGGCGGCGACGCGCCACTCGTCGGGCGCTTGCGCCGCCAGGCTGAGATAGGTGAGGGCGAGCGCATGGGCGCCGGGTTCGGCGCCGTCCAGGCTGGCGCAGCCGAACATCGCCGCGACGCGGTGATGGCGCGCATAGGTCCAAACGCCCCGCCACAGCAATTCGAGCGTCGGCTTGTTGCGGTAGCCCGGCGCGACGCAGGAGCGGCCGAGTTCGAGAAAGCGCGCGCCGCCATGGCGCGCCAGCATCGGCCCGATGTCGAATTCGCCGGCGCTGTAAAAGCCGAAATTCGCCTCCGCCGCGTCCTGGCGCAGCAAGCGGTAGACGCCGACCACTTGCGGCTTGCCGCCGCCGGCCGGCGCATGGTCGATCGCGATCAAGTGGTCGCAGACCTGGTCGAAGGGGCAGACGTCCCGGCGGATCAGCCTCGCCGCCGGATCGGGCGTCGCGCCGCCCTCTTCGAAAAAGACGCGATAGCGCAGTCTTTGCGCCTGGCGGATTTCGTTGCGGGTCGCGGCGAGGCGGACTTCGAGCGCGCCGATCCTGGCGAGGCTCGCCGGCAGGCCGCAGAGATCGCGGACGCGCTTCGCCGGCGGCCACGGCGGAAGGCCGGCCCGGGCCCGCCCGTCCGCCACGCCGATCCGCTGCAACGCCATATCGATCGCCCCCGATTCGCCCCCTTTTTATAAGGGGCGAAACGCGGCCGTCGGAAATGAATTTACAAAACGGCGCGGATGGGGGAGGCGAGCCGGACGGCGTCGATCGTCTCGGCAAGCTTGGCGAGATCGACCGGCTTTGTCAGGAACTCGTCGATTCCGGCGGCGAGGCAGGCCCGCCGGTCCGAGTCCATGGCGTTGGCGGTCAGGGCGATGATCGGGGTCGGCTTGGCGCCTCGTTCGCGCTCCTCGCGCCGGATCGCGCGCGTCGCTTCGCA
>DATGLU010000787.1:0-4516 GCA_035294045.1 Roseiarcus sp.
CCACGCCGAGCGATCGCAGTCACCCGAAGGGGCGAAGCGCAAGCGAAGCACCCGCCATGGCGCCTCGCGAACGGATATGGTTTTCGCAGTACTTTGATGGCGCCATGGCGGGTTGACGGCGATCGGGCGGCGTGGCGCCGCAGTGTTGAAAGCAAGCCAAACCGCCGGACCGAGGCGCCGTCCTTTCGCCGGAAAGCCCTGCGCTGCCCGGGGAGGGGAGGCTTCGACGCCGCCTCTCAGCCTCAAGCGTCGGCGATGAGGAGAGCCGCCGCTCATCGCCTAACCGCCTCGCTCCAGCCGCAGCGCGACAGAGCGCGCATGGGCGCCGAGGCCCTCGGCCTCGCCGAGCGCGATCGCCGCCGGGCCGAGCGCCTTCAGCGATTGCGCATCGCATTTGAGCAGCGACGTGCGCTTCACGAAATCGAGCACGCCGAGACCGGAGGAGAAGCGCGCCGAGCGCGCCGTCGGCAGGACGTGGTTGGAGCCGCCGACATAGTCGCCGATCGCCTCCGGCGTGGAAGCGCCGATGAAAATCGCGCCGGCGTTGGCGATGCGGCCGCTCAAGGATTCGGCGTCGCGCGCCATGATCTCGAGATGCTCCGGCGCCAGCCGATTGACCAGCGGGACGGCTGCGGCGAGCGACGGGGCGAGAATGATCGCGCCGAAATCGCGCCAGCTCGCGCCGGCGATCGCGGCGCGCGGCAGAAGGGCGAGCTGCCGCTCGACCGCTGCGGCGACGGCCTCCGCCAGGGCTCGGTCGTCGGTGATGAGGATCGACTGCGCCGCCTCGTCGTGCTCGGCTTGGGCGAGAAGATCGGCGGCGATGAAATCGGGATCGGCCGAGGAATCGGCGAGTACGACGACCTCGGAAGGGCCGGCGATCATGTCGATGCCGACCAGGCCGAAGACGCGGCGCTTGGCGGCGGCGACATAGGCGTTGCCGGGCCCGACGATCTTGGCGACCGGCTTGATCGAGGCCGTGCCATAGGCGAGGGCGGCGATCGCCTGGGCGCCGCCGACCCGATAGATTTCGTCGACGCCGGCGAGCCTGGCGGCGGCAAGGACCAGCGGGTTGATCTTGCCGTCCGGCGCTGGCACCGTCATCACCACGCGCGTCGAGCCGGCGACCTTGGCGGGGACGGCGTTCATCACCACCGAGGACGGATAGGCCGCGCCGCCGCCCGGCACGTACAAGCCGACCTCCTCGATCGGCCGCCAGCGCCAGCCGAGCTCGACGCCGAGCGCGTCGGCGAAGGAGACGTCCTGCGGCTTCTGGCGCTCGTGGTAGGCGCGGACGCGCCGATGGGCGAGATCCAGCGCCGCCAGCGCGTGGCGGTCGCAGGCCTCGATCGCGGCGCCGATCTCGTTGTCGCCGACGCGCAGGCCGAGGCGATTGATGTCGATGCGGTCGAAGCGCAGGGAATATTCGGCGAGCGCCTCGTCGCCGCGCTTGCGCACGTCGTCGATGATCCCGGCGACCACGGCGTCGACATCTTGCGAAGCTTCGCGCTTGGAGCCGAGCAAAAGCGCGAATTGCGGTCCGAAATCGGCCGCGCCCATATCGAGGCGGAACGTCATGGCTTTTCTCCCGGGCGGCGAGGCTTAGCCGGTCTCGCTCTCGTTCGCCAGAGCATGGCCCGGACAGGCCTTGACCGGCCGGCGCGGGCCGATGTCGCGGAGCTCGCTTTCGAGGCATTCGACATGCAGGCGGATCGCCGCGCCGCCGGAGAAGGTCAAAGTGACGATTCCGGCCGGCGGATCGTTCTCGTCGAAACTGACCGCCAGGAGGTTGAGCGTCGCGTCGGGCTTCAGGCCGGCAAGGCCGATCTGCGACGCTTTCAGGACGCGGTCGAAGCGCAAGACCGCGCCGACCCGCTCCTTGCGGCCCGAAGCGGAGCCCGCCCAATCGTAGCGCCAGGCGCCGAGCGCGAAGCGCTTCTGGCCGGAGAGGTAGGCGATCTCGCTGCGGCGGACGAAAGCGTCCTGAACATGCGCGGAGATCACGGCGAGGTCCTCGCCGTCCAGCGCGATCAGCTTCAGATCGGTCGCCGCCTCGCTCATCGTCATCCCGATATGCGCTTGACCTCGGCGCCGCAGGCGCCGAGCTTGTGCTCGAGATTCTCGAAGCCGCGATCGAGATGATAGACGCGATTGACCACCGTCTCGCCCTCGGCCGCGAGAGCGGCGATGACCAGCGACACGGAAGCGCGCAAATCGGTCGCCATGACCGGCGCGCCGCGCAATTTGCCGACGCCTTCGACGATCGCGGTGTCGCCTTCGAGCTTGATATGCGCGCCGAGCCGCGCCAGCTCCTGCACATGCATGAAGCGGTTTTCGAAAATCGTCTCGCGGATGCGCGAGACGCCCTTGGCCCTGGTCATCAGCGCCATGAACTGCGCCTGCAAATCGGTGGCGAAGCCCGGGAACGGCGCCGTCTCGATATCGACCGGGCTGATCCCGGCGCCGTTGCGCTTGACGCGCACGCCCTGATTGTCGCTGACGACGCTCGCCCCGGCCGCGTTGAGGGCGTCGAGCGCCTCCTGCAGGTGATCGGCGACCGCGCCTTTGAGCAGAACATCGCCGCCGGTCATCGCGACCGCGGTCGCGTAAGTGCCGGTCTCGATCCGGTCGGGCAGAACCGAATGGCGCGTTCCGTTGAGCTTGGCGACGCCAGTCACCTCGATCGTCGCGGTGCCGGCGCCGTGAATGCGCGCGCCCATCTTGTTGAGGCAGTCGGCGAGGTCCTTGACCTCCGGCTCGCGCGCCGCGTTGCGGATCAAGGTCGAGCCATGCGCGGTCGCGGCGGCCATCATCGCGGTATGGGTGCCGCCGACCGTCACTTTCGGGAAGGAAATCTCGCCGCCGACAAAGCCGCGCGGCGTGGTGGCGACGACATAGCCGGCGTCGATCTCGATTTTCGCGCCGAGCTTCTCCAGCGCCATCAACAACAGATCGACCGGCCGGGTGCCGATCGCGCAGCCGCCGGGCAGCGAAACGCGCGCCTCGCCGGCGCGCGCGAGAAGCGGGGCAATCACCCAGAAGCTCGCCCGCATTTTCGAGACGAGATCGTAAGGGGCGGTCGTGTCGACGATTTCGCGCGCCGTCAAATGCGCGGTTTGGCCGGAATCGAGCGCTTCGCCGGCGCGCTTGCCGTTCAGCGAATAATCGACGCCGTGGTTGCCGAGAATGCGCACCAGCATGCTGACGTCGGCGAGGCGGGGCAAGTTTTCAAGCGTCAGCGTCTCCTCGGTCAGGAGGCTGGCGATCATCAACGGCAAGGCGGCGTTTTTGGCGCCGGAAATCCTGATCTCGCCATTCAGCCGCGCTCCGCCCTTGATGCTAATGCGATCCATGCTGGCCCCTGTTCCGCGCCTTGAGGCGGCGCGATTGACGTTTAGATTTTTTGCTCATCGCCGGGCCGGACGTCCGGCGATGCGTTCGGCGCGACGGTCTTTAGCCGGCCGCGCTGCTGCGCCTTGCGGCGCTTGAGGTTCTCGCGCAAGGCCGAGGCCAGACGCTGACGCTTCGTCTCGGCCTCACGCTCGCGTCTCGTGTCCGACGCCATTTCGGCTCCCCAGCAGCCTCTTAAGGCCGCGTCACGGCTAGATAGGCGCGGCGGCAAAGCGGAGCAAGACGGAAGGCCGCGCCATCCCCGCCAACGGCGGGCCGGGGCGCGTGTTCCCGAAAAACTACCCCGCGCTCTCGATCAACCTTCGCGCCGCCGCGCGCGCCTCCTCGGTGATCGTCGCCCCGGCCAGCATCCGGGCGATCTCCTCGCGCCGCGCCTTCTCGTCGAGCGCGGCGACGCTGGTCGCGACCCGCTCGCCCTTGCCGATGGCCGCCTTGGCGATGCGGAAATGGCTGGTCGAGCGGGCGGCGACTTGCGGCGCATGGGTGACGGCGAGCACTTGCGCGCGCGCCGCGAGCCGGGCGAGGCGCTGGCCGATCGCGTCGGCGATCGCCCCGCCGACGCCGGTGTCGATCTCGTCGAAAACCAGGGTCGGGGCCGAGCCGCGATCGGCCAGCGCCACTTTCAGCGCCAGCATGAAGCGTGCGAGCTCGCCGCCCGAGGCGACCTTCATCAGCGGGCCGGCGCGCGAGCCGGGATTGGTGCGCACGTGGAACTCGATCCGGTCGATCCCTTCCGGCGCGACATTGGCGGGATCGCTGGCGATCGTCACCGAGAACTCGGCCCGCTCAAGCTTCAGCGGCGCGAGTTCGGCATTGACCGCGCGCTCCAATTCACGCGCGCTGCGCGCCCGCGCCTTGGAGAGCGCGGCGGCGGCCTTGGCGTAGGCGCGGGCGGCCTCGGCGGCCGCCTTTTCGAGCGCGGCCAGCCTCGCCTCGCCGGCGTCCAAGGCGGCGAGATCGGCGGCGTAGGTCTCGGCCAGGGCGGCAAGATTGTCGACCGGAACCGAATATTTGCGCGACGCGGCGCGCAAGGCGAAGAGCCGCTCCTCGGCGCGCTCCAGGTCCTTCGGATCGAACTCGGCGGCGCGCAGCGCCTCCTCGACCG
>DATGLU010000788.1:0-7190 GCA_035294045.1 Roseiarcus sp.
GGTGGGTGAGCGTTTCTGGGACGTGAACGAGCCTGTCAGGACTGGCTGAGTCCTCGGACGCGCCTATCCTCGGACGCGTCTTGCCGTCCTCTGTTGCTTACGCTATACATGTATAGCGGGGCTTCGGCGGAGTTGATCATGCTTGCCATTCGATTGCCTGACGACATTGAGGCGAGATTGGAAAATCTCGCTAAGCGAACCGGCCGCAGCAAGACCTTCTACGCCCGGCAAGCCATCCTGGAATATCTCGACGAAATCGAGGATCTCTATCTTGCCGAGCAGCGCTGGCTGTCGTTGCAACGAGGCGAAACGCGAACCGCAAGCCTAGAGCAGGTGGAGCGCGAGCTTGGCCTGGACGATTGAGTTCGAAGAGGCCGCCAAGAAAGAACTTGCTAAGCTCGATAAAACCGTCGCGCTCAGAATTCTGAAATTCCTATCGGGCCGCGTTTCGCCTTTGGACGACGCGCGTAGTATCGGCGAAGCATTAAAAGGGAGTGCCCTCGGCGAATTTTGGAGATACCGGGTCGGAGACTACCGAATCATCTGCCGGATCGTCGATGCTCGGATCACCGTTATCGTCATCCGCATCGGCAATCGCCGCGATGTGTATCGGTGACGCCGCCTACTCCGCCGCCATTCCCTTCCGCCCGAACCGCTTCTCGATATAGTCGATCACCAGCGCCTTGAAATCCTCGGCGATGGTCGGGCCGCGCAGCGTCACCGCCTTGGCGCCGTCAATGAAAACCGGCGCCGCCGGCGTTTCGCCGGTGCCGGGCAGCGAGATGCCGATATCGGCATGTTTCGATTCGCCCGGCCCGTTGACGATGCAGCCCATCACCGCGACGTTCAGCTTCTCGACGCCCGGATAGATTTTGCGCCAGTTCGGCATTTCTTGATGGATGTAGGTCTGAATCTCGCTCGCCAGCTCTTGGAAAACCGTCGAGGTGGTGCGGCCGCAGCCGGGGCAGGCGGCGACCAGCGGGACGAAGGTGCGAAAGCCCATCGTCTGCAAAATTTCCTGCGCGACTTTCACTTCGAGAGTGCGGTCGCCGCCCGGCTCTGGCGTCAAGGAGACGCGGATCGTATCGCCGATCCCCTGCTGCAGCAGCACGCCCAAAGCCGCCGATGAGGCGACGACGCCTTTCGAACCCATGCCGGCCTCGGTTAGGCCGAGATGGAGCGCGTAGTCGGAGCGCTCGGCGAGCATGCGGTAGACGGCGATGAGGTCCTGCACGGCGGAGACTTTCGCCGATAGGATGATGCGATCGCGCGGCAGACCGATTTCCTCAGCGCGGGCCGCCGAGAGAAGCGCCGACTGGACCATCGCTTCACGGGTCACCGCGCGGGCGTCGATCGGTTGCGGCGAGCGCGCGTTCTCGTCCATCAGATGGGTCAACAATTCCTGGTCGAGCGAGCCCCAATTGGCGCCGATGCGCACCGTCTTGCCATGCTTGATCGCCGTCTCGACGATCGCGCCGAACTGCCGGTCCTTCTTCTCCTTGAAGCCGACATTGCCGGGATTGATGCGATACTTATCGAGCGCCTCCGCGCAAGCCGGATGCTCGGCGAGCAATTTGTGGCCGATGTAATGAAAATCGCCGATCAGCGGCGCCGTCACGCCCATGCGTCGGACGCGGTCGCGGATATGAGGGACGGCCGCCGCCGCTTCGTCGCGGTCGACGGTGATGCGCACGAGCTCTGAGCCGGCCCTCGCCAGCGCCGCGATCTGGCGCGACGTCGATTCGACGTCGGCGGTATCGGTATTGGTCATCGACTGAACGACGATCGGCGCGCCGCCGCCGACGGTCACCGCGTCGGCGCCTTGGCCGACGCGGACGCCGACGCTTTTATGGCGCGGGGCCGGGCCTGCTTCCGTCATTTGCGTCGTCAAACAATTTCTCCGCGATCTGCTTGCCCTTTCCTGCGGCGGAAAAACCGCCGCGTCAATCGCCGCGGGCGTCGGGCAACGTCACAGGCGCGTCACTGGATGATCAAGAAAGCGAATCGAAAAGACTTCAACGGGTTAGCCGGCGGAAAGTTCCGTGGCTGAAGCCTGCAGGCCGCCGAAGCGCCGCGGGCTGCGGATCAACGACGCTAGACAAGGCGCAAATCGCTGTTGACGCGGCTCGCCGAATAATCATATTATTTGACTATTCCACGATCGCGGATGAAGCGCGATGAGGCGGCCCGCGAAGCAAAGCGGCGCGGCCTCCAAAAGGGAGGAAAAGGGGATGGGTATCTTGAAGCATCTATTGGCCGCGGCTGTCGGCGCGGCGGCGCTGGCGAGTCTTTCCGTGTCAGCCTCGGCCCAGACGATCGGCTTCTCGCAGGTCGGATCGGAGAGCGACTGGCGCACCGCATTTTCCGCCGACATGAAGGCCGAGGCGCAGAAGCGCGGCGTCAACCTGAAATTCTCCGACGCCCAGCAGAAGGAGGAGAACCAGCTCAAGGCGGTACGCTCCTTCATCGCGCAAAAGGTCGACGCGATCATCATCGCGCCGGTTGTCGTCACCGGCTGGGATCAGGTGCTGAAAGAGGCGCAGGCGGCCAAGATTCCGGTCTTCATCGTCGATCGCGCGGTGGAATCCGATCCGTCGCTCTATGTCACCCGCATCGCCGCCGACTTCAATCTCGAAGGCCGCTTGGCCGGCGCTTGGCTCGCGCAAGCGAGCAAGGGCAATTGCAACATCGTCGAATTGCAGGGCACGGTCGGCTCGGCGCCGGCGATCGAGCGCAAGAAGGGCTTCGAGGCGGTGATCTCGCTGTTCCCGAGCATGAAGATCGTCAAGTCGCAGAGCGGCAATTTCACCACGTCCGGCGGCAAGGAAGTGATGGAGAGCTTCATCAAGGCGACCGACAGTTTGAAGGGAATCTGCGCGGTCTGGGCGCATAACGACAATATGATGCTTGGCGCGATCCAAGCGATGAAGGAAGCCGGCCTCAAGCCCGGCAAGGACGTGCTGACCGTCTCGGTCGACGGCGTGCCGGATATTTTCAAGGCGATGCTCGCCGGCGAGTCCGACGCTTCGGTCGAACTGAAGTCCGACATCGGCAAATACATCTATGACGTCGTGCAGGGCTATCTGAAGGGCAAGCGCGACTATCCCAAGTGGGTGCTGATCCCAAGCGACCTGCATACGCCCGCCGACGCCGACGAAATGCTGAAGAAGAAGGGCGGCTGACAAGCCGAGCCGCTTGAACTAGGACTCTACCCTCCACGCGCCCGGCGCCTTGAAAAGCGCCGGGCCAGGGCGGCCGTCGCCGCCCGTTTCTCCCGGGGCGGCGGCGGTCGCAGTCTGGCAAGGCCATGCAGGCAGCCAAAGTCGAACTCATCGGCGTATCGAAAAGCTTTCCCGGCGTGACCGCGCTCGACAATGTCGATGTCGCGTTTCAGCCCGGCGAGGTCCATGCGCTGCTCGGCGAGAACGGCGCCGGCAAATCGACCCTGATCAAGATCATGACCGGCGCCCTCGCTCGCGACGCCGGGGCGGTGCTGATGGACGGCAAGCCGATCGAGCTCGGAAGCCCCGCGGCGGCGCAAGCGGTCGGCATCGGAGCGGTGTACCAAGAGGTCAATCTCATCCCCACTTTGTCGGTCGCGGCGAATTTGACGCTCGAGCGGCAGCCGCGGCGCTTCGGCTTCATTTCCTGGCGCAAAGCCGCCGATGACGCCCGCGCCGCCTTGGCTCGGCTCGATATTTCGATCGATGTCGAGCGGCCGCTCGGCTCCTACTCGCTGGCCGTCCAGCATCTCGTCGCAATCGCCCGCGCCCTGCGCGACGATACGCAAGTGCTTGTCCTCGACGAGCCGACCGCCAGCCTCGATGCGCGCGAGGTCGAGCGGCTGTTCGCGATTTTGCGTGATTTGAAGGCGCGCGGCCTGGCGATCGTCTTCATCACCCACTTCCTCGATCAGGTCTATCAAATCGCCGACCGGATCACCGTTCTGCGCAATGGCCGGCGGGTCGGCGCCGCGCCGGCGGCGAAACTGCCGCAAGTCGAGCTGGTCTCGCTGATGCTCGGCCACGAATTGCAGGCGGTCGAAGCACGCGGCGCTATCGCCGAAGCGAAGGCGGGTGGCGAGCCCGTCCTCTCGGTCAAAGGGCTCGGCGCCAAGCGGGTGATGGCGCCGTTCGATCTCGAATTGCGGGCCGGCGATGTGCTCGGGCTTGCCGGCTTGCTCGGCTCCGGGCGTACCGAAACGGCCAAGCTGGTCTTCGGCGCGACGCCGGCCGATTCCGGCGCCATTCACGTGGGCGGCAAGCCGGTTGCGATCCGCTCGCCGCGCCAGGCCATCCAGCTCGGAATCGGCTTCTGCCCGGAGGACCGCAAGCGCGAAGGGTTGATGCTCGAACTGACTGTGCGCGAGAACATCATCCTGGCGCTGCAGACGAAACGCGGCTGGCTGCGGCTTCTCTCCGCCGCCGAGCAGGAACAGCTCGCCAGCGACATGATCCGCGCTCTCGCCATCGCCACGCCCGACGCCGAGAAGCCGGTCGGCCAGCTTTCCGGCGGCAACCAGCAGAAGGTGATCCTCGCGCGCTGGCTCGTCTCCAATCCGCGCGTCTTGATCCTCGACGAGCCGACCCGCGGCATCGATGTCGGCGCGCATGCCGAGATCGTCGCGCTGATCCGACGGCTTTGCGCCGAGGGCATGGCGCTGCTCGTCGCCTCGTCCGAGCTCGACGAAATCGTCGCCTTTTCCAACCGTGTCGCGGTGTTGCGCGACCGGCGCAAGGTCGCCGAGATTGCCGGCGAGACGATCGAGCGGGACGACATCGTGCAAGCGATCGCCGCGCCATGAAAATCGAGCTTCCCACCAGCGCCGCGCCGGCTTTGGCGCGCCGATCGGCGGTCGCGCCCAAAATTTTCGAATGGCGCGCCTTCTGGCCGCTCCTCGCGCTCGGCCTGATCCTGCTGGTCGACGCGTTCATCTCGCCCGGCTTCTTCTCGATCCGCCTCGTCGAGGGCCGGCTTTACGGCAGCCTGATCGATATCCTCTATCGCGGCGCGCCGACGGCGGTTGTCGCGCTCGGCATGGCGGTCGTCATCGGCGCGCGCGGCATCGATCTTTCGGTCGGCGCGGTGATCGCGATCGCCGGCGCGGTGATGACCGAGCTGATCCATGGCGGCATGTCGGCGCCGGCCGTGCTGCTGGCGACGCTGTTCGTCAGCCTGATTTGCGGCCTGTGGAACGGCGTGCTCGTCGCCTTTCTCGATATCCAGCCGATCATCGCAACCCTTATCCTGATGGTCGCCGGCCGCGGCGTCGCCCAAATGATCGACGCCGGCACGATCGTCACGTTTCGCAGCGAGTTCTTCTCGGCGATCAGCACCGGCCGGCTCGGGCCGATTCCCTCGCGCATCGTCGTCGCGGCGGCCGTCTATGCGCTGACCTGGGCGGCGATGCGGCGCACCGCGCTCGGCCTTTTTGTCGAATCGGTCGGGGCCAATGCCGAGGCGTCGCGCCTGACCGGCATCGACTCGAAGTTCGTCACCGTCGCCACCTACCTGATTTCCGGCGTCGCGGCCGGAATCGCCGGAATCCTGATCACGTCCGACATTCGCGGATCGGACGCGAACAATGCCGGCCTCTGGATGGAGCTTGACGCGATTCTCGCCGTTGTGCTCGGCGGCGGCTCGCTCAATGGCGGGCGCGTCTACATTTTCAATACGCTGATCGGCGTCCTGATCATCCAGAGCCTGACGACCTCGATCCTCGTCAGCGGCTTGCCGCCGGAATACAACCTCATCGTCAAGGCGATCGTGGTCTTCTTCTGCCTGCTGCTTCAGGCGCGGCCGGTGCGGCAAGCCGTCGGCGGCATGATGTGGGCGAAAAGGCCATGAACGAGCGCTACATGCCCTTGGCGGCGACGATCGTCGTCTTCCTCGCCATCTATGCTTTCGGCGCTGTCGCCTATAACAATTTCCTGTCGACTCTGGTCTTCGGCGATCTCCTCACCGACAACGCTTTCGTCATCATCGCCGCGATCGGCGCAACTTTCGTCATCCTGTCCGGCGGCATCGACCTTTCGGTCGGCTCGATGATCGGCTTTGTCAGCGTGGCTATGGCGGCGCTCGACGCGCATGGCTGGCACCCGCTGCTTTCGGGCTTGCTGATGGTCTCGTTCGGCGCGATGTTTGGCGGCGTGATGGGCGCGCTGATCGACGCCTGCGACATCCAGCCCTTCATCCTGACCCTGGCGGCGATGTTCCTGCTGCGCGGCCTGTGCTTCGTCATCACCCTCGATTCGCTGCCGATCAATCATCCTTTTGTCGCCGCTTTCTCAGACTGGCGCATTCCCCTGCCGGGCGGGGGCCGCCTTTCGGCTTCCGCGCTGGTGATGCTGGCGTCCCTCGCCGCTGCCATCGCGCTCGCCCATTTCACCCGCTTCGGCGCCAATGTTTACGCGATCGGCGGCGACCGCAACTCGGCGCGGCTGATGGGCGCGCCGATCCGCCGAACCATGGTCCAGGTCTATGCGCTTGGCGGCTTTTACGGCGCGCTGGCCGGCGTCGCCTACGCCTTCTATACCGGGTCCGGCTATCCGCTCGCCGCGGTCGGCGTTGAGCTCGACGCCATCGCCGCGGTCGTGCTCGGCGGGACCCTGCTGACCGGCGGCGTCGGCTACGTCGCCGGGACATTGTTCGGCGGCCTTATTCAGGGCACTATCCAGACCCTGATCACGTTCGACGGAAGGCTGACGAGTTGGTGGACCAAAATCGTGATCGGCGCGCTTTTGTTCTTCTTCATCACCGCTCAGCGTTCGATCACGCGGTCGACCGCTTTGATGCGGCGCCCGGCCTAGGCGCTTAGAGGAGCGGCCGGTGGCGCAGGAGCAACATCCAATGCCGAAACGCGAGCGGCGGCGGCCTGCGGCGTACCACGCTTCGTTGGACGCCGGCGAGGAGACGGCCCAGAGCGCGGCCGGCCCGATGAAGCGCAACGCCAACGATTCGCTCGCCGCCGCGCTCGGCGCCGAGATCATCGCCGGCCTCTATCCGCCGGGCTCGCGCCTGCCAAGCGAAAGCGCGCTGCTCGAGCGGTTCAAGGTCTCGCGCCCGACTTTGCGCGAAGCGTTTCGCGTCCTCGCCGCCAAGGGGCTCATCGTCTCGCGCCAGAAGGTCGGCACAAGCGTCCGGCCGAAATCCGATTTGAACATGCTCGATCCGGATTTCCTCGCCTGGCA
>DATGLU010000789.1:0-2796 GCA_035294045.1 Roseiarcus sp.
CGTCGAGCGTGTCGCGCAAGGCGAGGCCGCCAAAACCGCCGGGCCGCGGCGCCGCCCAATAATCGAGCCCGCTCATGCCGGATCCCGCTTTCATATCGGCGCCGGTGCAGAAGGCGCGCTCCCCCGCGCCGGTCAGAACCACGGCGCGGATCGTCTCGTCCTTCTCGATCGTCTCCCAAATGCGGATGAGCTCGGCCTCGGTCGCCCGGTCGACGGCGTTCATCCGATCCGGCCGGTCGATCGTCACCCGAGCGACATGATCGTCGATCTTGAACAGCACGCTCATTTCAGCACACCCGATCCTTTAAGCGCAGCGATCCGCTCGGACGAGTAGCCGATCTCGCCGAGCACCTCGGCGCCATGCGCGCCGAGCTCCGGCGGCGCATGACGAAGCGCGAAGGCGGAAGAGGACATGGTCAGCGGCGTGCCCATCACCTGGATCGCGCCGCCGTTCAACGAGATCAGCGAGCCGTTGACGCGACTCTGCTCATGCTCGAGCGCCTCCGCCAATGTGAGGACCGGCGCGCAGAGCAAATCCTGCGCTTCGAGCCGTTCGAGCCAATGAGCGGTGGTTCCGCTGGCGAAGCGCGCCCGGAAAATCGCGTGCAGCTCCTTTTTGTGCGCCATCTGGCCGGCGAAGGTGGAGAAGCGCTGATCGAGCGACAGGTCCTCGACGCCAAGCGCGGCCGAAATGTCGCGCAAGGGATTGGCCTTGAACGCGCCGACCAGGACGATCGCGCCGTCCTCGGTCGCAAAGACGCCGGTCAACGGAAAGGCGCCCCAACTGAAATGCTGGCCGCGCTGCGTCCACATCGCGGCTTCCTGCATCTGCATGGCGAGCGCCGATTCGAACAGCGACACTGAGACTTCCTGTCCCTTGCCGGTCTTCTCGCGCTGCAAGAGCGCCAGCAGGATCGCCTGGACAAGATGCATGCCGGCCGCGTAGTCGCATAACGCGGTCGGATAGAGCATGTACGGATCATCGGGATTGGCTTTGCGGGCGATGAGGCCGGACACGGCCTGAGCGAGGATGTCCTGGCCGCCCTTATGGGCGAGCGGGCCCTTCTTGCCGAAGCCGGAGCCGAAGGCCGTAATGATGCGCGGATTGAGTCTCGAGAGCGCCTCGTAGCCGAAGCCGAGCCGCTCCATCACGCCGGCGCGGAAATTGTTGACGACGATATCCGCGTCGCGGACGAGATCATAAATGACCTGCTTACCCTCGGGCTTTGCGAGATCGAGCACGATCGAGCGCTTGTTGCGATTGAGGCTGCGGAAGACGGGATTGTTCGGCCCGTCAGGATCGTCGGCGAGGGACGAGCGCGACAGATCGCCGGCCGGGCGCTCGACCTTGATCACGTCGGCGCCGTAATCGGCGAGCATCTGCGTCGCGCAGGGGCCAAGCATGACCTGGCTGAAGTCGATCACCTTGACCCCCGTCAGAGGCTGCGTCGCCTCGTTTTTCATTGCTATCTCCGTCTCCCAACCCGTTTAGTTCGATTCCCGCACATCGCGGCGTACCCTCATCCGGCCCTTCGGGCCACCTTCTCCCGCAAGCGGGAGAAGGGTTGTGGCGGCGGCCACAGCCCGGCGGCTCGTGAAAGCCGCAGCGCACCCCCTCTCCCGCTTGCGCCCGCTTGCGGGAGGGGGCTGGGGTGAGGGTAGGCCGCGTCGTTCTTTATTCTTGGTTCAAAAAAACATAGCTCCATTAAGCCGCTGCTTCATCGAGCGTCGCGTTCGGGGCCGGCGCGTCGCCGGGATCGGCGCCTTGCGCGCGCAGGATCGCTTGCGCCTTGGCGACGTTGATCGCCTCGACGCCGACGCCGTCTTGCAAGGCGAGCGCGGCGGCGACGCCGGCCGCCTCGCCCATCGCCATGCAGGGCGGGATTTCGCGGGAGATGCGCTGGGCCGAGGAGGTCGCCGAATAATGGCGGCCGGCGACGATCAGGCCGCCGACATTGCGCGGCAGCATCGAGCGGTACGGATAGTAGTAGTCGCGGCCGCGGGCGACCGAATCGGCGAAATGCCGCCGCTGGACGACATCGTCCTTGGTCACGACATAGACGCCGTCGAGAAGCCGCGTCTGGCGGACGCCGATCTGCGGCGCGACATCGACGACGAAAGCGTTTTCGAAACCAGGCAGATGCTCCCGGGCGTAGCTTACGACCGCCTCGATCCGGTCGCGGCCCTCGAAATCGCCTCGGGTCAAGTCCTCAACCTTGATCCCGTCATAGCCGACCATATGCGGGCAATTGCACCAGACGATTCCCGGCAGCGGCGTTCGCAGCCACCACTTATCCCACGAGCCGCCCATCAGCTTCTTGATCGCGCGATCGACTGTATTGAAAGCGTCGGGCTGCTCATATTCGAAGCGTTCCGCCGCCTTGACATCGACGCCGCCGAGCCGGAAGACGGTAGTGACGATATACGAGCCATGCGTGAACGGAGCGCCTGCCGAGGCGGCGACGTCGAGATCGCCGGTGGCGTCGATGACCACCGAGCCCATGATCGCCTGCCGGCCCGCCTTCGTATCGCAGATGACGCCCTTGATCGCGCCGTCCGCGACGACGGCGCGAGAAAACCAGGAATGCAGGCGCAGGTTGACGCCGGCCTCGGCGACCATCTTGTTGGCGACGCGCTTGAACCCGTCGGGATCGAAAGCGGCGGCGTAGCAGATCGGCTGCGGCTTTTGATGCGAATGAAAATCGAACACGCCCCAGCGCGACCATTTGCGCCACAGGGCCTCGTCGGAGCGGCGGTCCTGCTCGGGCGGCGCGACGCAGAGGCCGATTTTCTCCA
>DATGLU010000790.1:0-2726 GCA_035294045.1 Roseiarcus sp.
AGGGCCGCGGCGCGCCTTTCAAGATGATCGGGAAACATCCGTGTCTTGACTCTGGCCGCGGTCAAGCCGGCCGCATGCGGACGGTCGCGACGGCGAGGCAGGCGATCCCTTCGCCGCGCCCGGTAAAGCCAAGCCGCTCCGAGGTCGTCGCTTTCACCGCGATGCGATCGAGCGCCAGGCCGGCGATCTCGGCGATCCTGGCGCGCATCTCATCGCGATGCGGGCCGATTTTCGGCCGCTCGCAAATGATCGTCGCGTCGATATTGGCGATCACGCCGCCGCGCTCGCGCACCCGCCGCGCCGCGTCTTCGAGGAATATCCGCGACGGCGCGCCGCGCCACTTTTCGTCGGATGGCGGGAAATGAGCGCCGATATCGCCGTCGCCGATCGCGCCGAGCAGCGCGTCGGTGATGGCGTGCAGGGCGACATCGGCGTCGGAATGGCCGGAAAGGGCGCGGTCATGCGGGATTTTGACGCCGCCGAGCCAGACGCCGTCGCCTTCGGCGAAAGCGTGGACGTCGAAGCCCTGCCCGATGCGGACATCGCTCGCCTGGGTCATCAGCCGCGCTTCGGCGGCGACAAGATCGCTCATTTCGGTGATCTTCACATTGGCGGCGGCGCCGGGAAAAATATGGGTCGGCCAGCCGGCCCATTCGGCGATCGCCGCGTCGTCGGTGAAATCCTCGCGCCGCTCGCGGGCGGCGCGGCGATGCGCGTCATAGATCAGATCGAAGCGGAAGGCTTGCGGCGTCTGCATGGCGCGCAGATTCGCCCGCCGCGGCGTCGCGACGACGATGCCGGCCTGGTCGATTTCCTTGATCGTGTCGCTGAGCGGCAGGCCGGGCGCCGCCGCGCCATGCTCGGCGGCGGCCGCGACGGCGCGGAGGATGAGATCGGCAGGCGGGAAAGCGCGCGCGCCGTCATGGATCAGGACGAGATCGGGCTGGAGCGGCTCCTGCGCGGCCAGGCCGGCGAGCCCGCTTTCCTGCCGGGTGGCGCCGCCCAAAGCCGGCGGCCCGAGCGTCGCGGCGCAAGCGGGCGACAGGAAGGTCAGGGCGCGGTCGTAGAGCGGCTGGTCGTTCGGGTGGATGACCACGGTCGTGGCGGCGAAATCATAGGCCGCCGCGAGCGACTCCAATGTATGGCAGAGCAGCGGCCGACCGGCGCAAAGCCGGTATTGCTTCGGCTCGTCGCCGCCGAGTCGCGTTCCACGGCCCGCGGCAAGCACGATGAGCGAGACTTTGGGAGAGGTCGACAAGGGCGCTCCGCTGTCAGGCGGCCTCTCTCGCGTCCCTGTCGCCTCGATGTCAACTGCGCCGCCCGCTGCGACTTGCCGAAGCCGCACTTTTGATTAGAATGTAAGCACAATGAATGTTGCACAAAATTTATGCAGAGGCCGGAAGCCGCTGCTGCAGCTCGGCTCAACGATTCTCAACGGGCGCGCCTTGCTCGCCCCGATGTCCGGCGTCAGCGATATCGGCATGCGCCGTATCGCCCTGCGCTTCGGCGCCGCCGCGGCCGCGACCGAAATGGTCGCCTGCGATTCCTATCTCGCCGGCGAAAGCGAGGCGGCGCTCCGCGCGGAAGGCGAAGGGATCCGGCCTCATGTCATGCAGCTTGTCGGATGTGAGGCCAATTCCATGGCCTTGGCCGCCAAGCGCGCCGAGGATGCGGGGGCGGCGGTCATCGACATCAATATGGGCTGCCCGGCGCGCCGCGTCGCCGGCGCGCTTGCCGGCAGCGCCTTAATGCGCGATCTCGATCAGGCGCTGCGCCTGATCGAGGCGGTCGTTGCCGCCGTGAACAGGCCGGTTACGCTGAAAATGCGCCTTGGCTGGGACGATTCCAGCCGCAACGCGCCGGAACTGGCGCGCCGCGCCGAGGCCGCCGGGATCGTCATGGCGACCGTGCATGGCCGCACGCGCAATCAATTCTACAACGGCCGCGCCGATTGGGCCGCGGTCCGCGCCGTGGTCGACAGCGTCTCCATTCCGGTCGTCGTCAATGGCGATTGCGCCAGCCTCGAAGACGCCGAGAAGATGCTGAGGCTGTCCGGCGCAGCGGCGGTGATGGTCGGCCGCGCCGCGATCGGCGCGCCTTGGCTGGTCGGGCAAATCGCGGCCGGGCTCGATAGCGGCCGCCCGGCGGCCGCGCCCGGCGGGGCGCTGCGGCGCGAGGCGGCGCTCGAGCATTTCGAGGCGCTGCTCCTCCTGTTCGGCGCGCATGCCGGCCTGCGCCACGCGCGCAAGCATCTCTCGGCCTATGCCGAGAAGGCCGGCGCGCCGGCCGAGCATCGCCTCGCCTTGGTCACGACGGAGGACGTGAACCAAGCGCGCGCGCTTCTCGGCGGGGCCTTCGCCTATGCCGAAGAGCGGGAGGCGGCATGAACGCGCCTGTCGAACCCGACGCCTTCGGCGACGCGATGCGGCTTCTCAATGCTTTGCCGCAACCCGTTCTGGCGATTGATTCCGCCGGCCGGGTTCGCGAAGTGAACAGCGCCGCTGAGAACTTCTTCGACATGGGGCGCTCGTCCCTGCAGCGCAGCCGCCTCGCCGATCTCATCCCGTTCGGCTCGCCGGTGCTGCAACTGGTCGAGGAGGCGACCTCGGCGGAGGCGCCGATCAACGGCTACAAGCTCGATATCTCCTCGCCGCGTCTCGGCCCCGGGCGCCTCGTCGACGCTTTCGTCGCGCCGCTCGGCGGCGGCGCGGTTCTGATGCTGCAGG
>DATGLU010000791.1:0-4188 GCA_035294045.1 Roseiarcus sp.
CAACTACCGCATGACCGATCTCCAAGCGGCGCTCGGCGCCAGCCAGATGAAGAGGATCGACGCCTTCGTTCAGCGCCGCCGCGCGCTCGCCGCGCGCTATGACGAGGCGCTCGCCAATCTGCCGCTGATCCTTCCAGCGCAGAATCCGGACGGCCGCTCCGCCTATCATCTCTACCCGGTCCAGCTTCGCCTGGAGGCGATCGGCCGGACGCGGCGCGAAGTCTTCGAGACCCTGCGCGCCGCCGGCATCGGCGTGAATGTCCATTATATCCCGGTCCATCTCCAGCCTTACTACCGGCGGCGTGGGTTCAAGCCGGGCGATTTCCCGCAAAGCGAGCGCTACTACGAGCGCGCGATCAGCATTCCGCTCTTCGCCGCGATGACCGACGCCGAGCAGAGCGAAGTCGTCGCGCGCCTGTCGGAGACGCTGCTCGCGCGGGCGGCGTGAGCGCTCCATGCTGCAGCTTGCCCTCACCCCAGCCCTCTCCCGCAAGCGGGAGAGGGGGCGCGCCGCGCACTTCATCTGCCGCCGCGCTGTAGCCGCGGCCGCCGACCGCGGCCGCCTCCGCGCTCTAGCCGCGGTGAACGACCGCGGCCCTCTCCGCGCCGGGATTGTAGCCGCGGTCGCTGACCGCGGCCGCTCCCCGCGCTTAGCCGCGGTCAGCGACCGCGGCTACAGCTCTGCTCGCGTCTAAAATGATCGCGCGCCGCAATCGCTTGGCTCTCGGCACGGTCCAATTCGGCCTGGCCTATGGCGTCTCGCATGAGGGCGGGCGCGTGCCGCTGGACGAGGCGCGAAACATCCTCGAATTGGCGGCGCTGAGCGGGCTCGACCTGCTCGACACCGCCGCCGCCTATGGCGAGAGCGAGGAAGTCTTGGGTACGATCGCGGGCGCGGCTTCGCCCTTCTCGGTCGTCACCAAGACTCTGCCGATCCGCGCCGAGGCGATCGACGACGAGGCGGCGGATCGCGTCGAGGCGGCGTTCCGCCAATCGCTGCGCCGCTTGCGCCGCGACAAGGTCTATGCGCTGCTTGTCCATGATCCGCGCGACCTTCTCAATCCCGGCGGCGAGCGGCTCTGGGCGCGGCTCGAAGCTTTGCGCGCGGTGGGCCTCGCCGGCAAGATTGGTCTTTCAGCCTATGATGGCGACGAGATCGACGCTGCGATGAGCCGGTTTCCATTGGAAATCGTGCAAGCGCCGCTGAACGTTTTCGATCAGCGCCTGCTTGCCGAAGGCGTCTTGGCGCGCGCGGCCGAAAAAGGCGTCGAGATTCACGCGCGCTCCGTCTTGCTGCAAGGCCTTCTGCTGATGACGCCGGAAGCCGCCGCCGCGAAACTGCCGCGGGTCGCCGCGCAGCTCGCCGCGTGGCGCAAGGCGCTCGCCGAAGCCGCAATCTCGCCGCTCGCCGCGGCGCTCGGCTTTGCGTTGCGGACGCCGGCCACGCGGATCGTGATCGGCGTCCATTCGGCGGCGCATCTCGCCGAATGCCTCGCCGCGGCGGAGGCGGCGCCGGCGTTCGACTATCGTCGCTTCGCGTGCGACGATCCCGATATTATCGATCCGCGGCGCTGGACGTGAGGTCGCGATGATCCTCGCTATTCTGCAAGCGCGCTCCTCCTCGACCCGCTTTCCGGGAAAGGTTCTGCGGCCGCTCCTCGGCCGGCCGATGATCCTTCGCCAGATCGAGCGGATCCGGCGCGCCAAAAGGCTCGATGCGCTGGTCCTTGCGACGAGCGCCGACGCAAGCGACGACGAGCTGGCGCGGCGTTGCGCGGAAGATGGGGTCGCGGTCTATCGCGGCGCGTTGGATGACGTTCTTTCGCGCTTCCTCGGCGCGGCGCAAAGGCATGGCGCGCCGGAATGGATCGTCCGGTTGACCGGCGATTGTCCGCTCGCCGATCCGGACATCATCGAACGTGTCGTCGCCGAAGCGCTGGCCAGCGGCGCGGATTATGCGTCCAATGCGGTCCAGCCGACCTTTCCCGACGGGTTCGATGTCGAAGTCATGCGCTACGCCGCCCTCGCGGCGATCGCCGCCGAGCCGCGCAGCGCCGCCGAGCGCGAGCATGTCACGCTGGCGCTCTACCGCCAGCCGGAGCGCTTCAAGATTCATCATGTCCGCAACGCCGAGGATTTGTCGCATCTGCGCTGGACAGTCGACGAGCCGCGCGATTTCGCGCTGGTCGAGGCGATCTACCAGGCGCTCTATCCGGCCAAGCCGGATTTCGGCTTCGCCGATATTCTCGGCTTGCTCGAAAAGCGGCCCGAACTGGCGAGGCTCAATATTGACATCAAGCGCAACGAGGGCCTAGCCAAGTCGCTGGCCGCGGGGCAATCCCCTCGCCCCGAGGGTGGCGGCGAAGCCGCCGGGTGAGGGGCTTACCCACGCCGTCATTGCGAGCGAAGCGAAGCAATCCATTCATAGGGCGGCGCTTTACGAGTGGATTGCTTCGCTTCGCTCGCAATGACGAGAGTCCAGCGCTGCCCCCTCATCCGGCGCTTCGCGCCACCTTCTCCCCGCTTTGCGGGGAGAAGGGGTTACACCATTCTGAGAGTCTCTGTTGTCCGAGCGCTATCGAAAATCGGAGGAATTCCTCGCCCGCGCCGAGCGCGCGATCCCGCTCGGCAGCCAGACCTTCTCCAAGTCGAAGACCCAATATCCGTTCGGCGTATCGCCGTATTTCATCGCGCGCGGGCGGGGCGCGCATGTCTGGGACATTGACGGCAACGAATATGTCGACTTCGTCAACAGTCTGCTGGCGATCACGCTCGGCCATGGCGATCCCGACGTCAATGCGGCGGTGAAGGCGCAGCTCGACGAGGGGACGATCTTCTCGCTCGCCCATCCGCTCGAGACCGAGGTCGCCGAGCGGATCATCGACATGGCGCCCTGCGCCGAGATGGTGCGCTTCGGCAAGAACGGCTCCGACGCCACATCCGGCGCCATCCGCCTCGCCCGCGCCTATACGAAGCGCGACCGCGTCGCGGTCTGCGGCTATCACGGCTGGCAGGATTGGTATATCGGCTCGACCGCGCGCTGGCTCGGCGTGCCTCAAGGCGTGCGCGATCTGACGCATACGTTCACGTACAACGACCTTGCCTCGCTCGACGCCTTGTTCAAGGCGCATCCGGGCGAATTCGCCGCAATCATCCTCGAGCCGATGAACGTCGCCGAGCCGGCGCCGGGCTTCCTCGAAGGGCTGAAAGAACTGGCCCATCGCCACGGCGCGCTCCTGATTTTCGACGAGACGATCACCGGCTTCCGCTTCGCCAATGGCGGCGCGCAGGAGCTGTTCGGCGTCACGCCCGATCTCGCGACCTATGGCAAGGGCCTCGCCAACGGCTATCCGCTCTCCGCCATCGCCGGCCGCGCCGAGATCATGCGGCTGATGGAGGAAATCTTCTTCTCCTTCACGCTTGGCGGCGAGACGCTGTCGCTGGCCGCCGCCAAGGCGACGCTCGACAAGCTCAAGCGCGAGCCGGTCCTGGCGACGATCGACGCGCGCGGCCGGGCCGTCCTCGACGGCGCGGCGGAAATCGTCGCCGAGAACGGACTTGGCGATTTCGTCTCGCTGGCGGGCCGGCCATGCTGGAGCTTTTTGCTGATCAAGGACACGCCGGATTACAGTTCGTACGAGATCAAGACGCTGTTCCTGCAGGAAATGCTGGCGCGCGGGATTCTCACCTTCGGCACGCACAACATGTCCTACGCGCACACTGAAAGGGATGTCGAAACGCTCCTTGCCGCCTATCGCGAGGTCGCGCCGATCCTCGGCGAGGCGGCGCGCAACCGGGCGCTGAAGCAGCTCCTGAAATGCGCGCCGCTGCAGCCCTTGTTCAAGGTGCGGTGAGCGGCGATGCGCGTCGGCATCCGCGTCGACGCCTCGCGCGCGATGAGCCTCGGCCATCTGACGCGCTGCCTGACGCTCGCCGACGCATTGAAGGCGCGCGGCGCCGAGATCGTTTTTTTGAGCGCGCCGGAGACGGCGGCGTGGCGGGGCTTGGTCGAGGCGCGGGGCCACGAGATCAGGATTCTGGCGCTCGATGCAGCAGGCCCCCTCCACCGCCCTTCGGGCGGTCCCCCTCCCCCGCTTCGCGGGGGAGGAGAGGCGGCCCCTAATCCTCCCCCGCGTGAGCGGGGGAGGGGGACCGCGCGAAGCGCGGTGGAGGGGGCCACGGCGCATG
>DATGLU010000792.1:0-2808 GCA_035294045.1 Roseiarcus sp.
TGGTTCATCATGTTCTCCTGGTCTGCCCGCGCGGCTCGGATTGCCGGACCGCGAGCGAATATTCCTCGCGACGAGGCGGCGCGGCCGAGATCGGCCGCGCCGTCGTCATTCTGCCGCTTCGGCCGGCGGAAGGACCGCCGCCTGCCGGGTTGACGTATTGAGCTCGACGTTGAGCCCGAGCGAACGCATCTCTTTGACGAGCACGTTGAAGCTTTCCGGAATGCCCGATTCGAACGTGTCGTCGCCGCGCACGATCGACTCGTACACCTTGGTGCGGCCCGCCACGTCGTCCGACTTCACCGTCAGCATCTCCTGCAGCGTATAGGCGGCGCCATAGGCTTCGAGCGCCCACACCTCCATCTCGCCGAAGCGCTGACCGCCGAACTGCGCCTTGCCGCCCAGCGGCTGCTGGGTGACGAGACTGTAGGGACCGATCGAACGGGCGTGGATCTTGTCGTCCACGAGGTGGTGAAGCTTCAGCATATATATGTAGCCGACCGTCACTTTGCGATCGAAGGGCTCGCCGGTGCGTCCGTCGTAGAGCGTCACCTGGCCAGAAGGATCGAGGCCGGCGCGTTCGAGCATCTGGACGATGTCATGCTCATGCGCGCCGTCGAAGACCGGCGTCGCGATAGGCACGCCATTGCGCAGATTTTCCGCGACCTCGATCAGCATCGGCTCCTCGAGCTCCTCGACTTCTTTCTTCACGCCATAGATTTCGACGAGCTTTCGGCGAAGCGGCGCGACGTCCTTGTTCCTCAGATAGAGGTTCACGGCGTCGGATACCTGCTTGCCGAGACCGGCGCAGGCCCAACCCAAATGCGTCTCGAGGATCTGGCCGACGTTCATGCGGCTCGGCACGCCGAGCGGGTTCAGCACGATATCGACCGGCGTGCCGTCGGCGAGGAACGGCATGTCCTCCTCAGGCACGATCTTCGACACGACGCCCTTGTTGCCGTGCCGGCCGGCCATCTTGTCGCCCGGCTGGATCTTGCGCTTCACGGCGACGAAGACCTTCACCATTTTCATGACGCCCGGCGGCAGCTCGTCGCCGCGCTGCAATTTCTCGACCTTGTCGAGAAAGCGGCTCTCGAGCCCCTTCTTGGCTTCGTCATATTGCTTGCGCATCGCCTCGATCTCCGCCATGAGCGGCTCGTTGTCGATGGCAAAGGTCCACCACTGCGAACGGGGATGCCCGTCGAGGACTTCCTTCGTCAGCTCCGTGTCCTTCTTGAAGCCTTTCGGCCCCGAGACAGCGGTCTTGCCCGTCAGAAGCTCGGCAAGCCGGCTGTAGACGTTGCGGTCGAGGATGGCGAGTTCGTCGTCGCGGTCCTTGGCGAGACGTTCGATCTCCTCGCGCTCGATCGCTTGCGCGCGCTCGTCCTTTTCAACGCCGTGACGATTGAAGACGCGCACCTCGACAACCGTGCCCTGCACGCCCGGCGGCACGCGCAGCGAGGTGTCGCGCACGTCCGACGCCTTCTCGCCGAAAATGGCGCGCAGCAATTTCTCTTCCGGCGTCATCGGGCTCTCGCCCTTCGGCGTGATCTTGCCGCAAAGAATATCGCCTGCCTGCACTTCGGCGCCGATATAGACGATCCCCGCCTCGTCGAGATTCTTCAGCGCCTCTTCCGAGACGTTCGGAATGTCGCGCGTGATCTCTTCCGGACCGAGCTTGGTGTCGCGCGCCATCACCTCGAATTCATCGATGTGGATGGAGGTGAAGACGTCGTCCTTGACGATACGCTCGTTGAGCAGGATCGAGTCTTCGAAGTTGTAGCCGTTCCAGGGCATGAAGGCGACGAGCACGTTGCGGCCGAGCGCCAGATCGCCGAGGTCGGTCGAGGGTCCGTCGGCAATGACGTCGCCCCGGCGGACGAAGTCGCCGACCCGGACGAGCGGCTTCTGGTTGATACAGGTCGACTGGTTCGAGCGCTGGAACTTGAGCAGCCGATAGATATCGACGCCCGGCTTGCCGGGATCGGTCTCTTCGGTCGCGCGCACGACGATACGCGTCGCATCGATCTGATCGACGTAGCCGGTACGGCGCGCCGTGATCGCGGCGCCCGAATCGCGCGCCACGACCGATTCCATGCCCGTGCCGACGAGCGGCGCGTCCGCCTTGACGAGCGGAACCGCCTGGCGCTGCATGTTCGAGCCCATCAATGCACGGTTGGCGTCGTCGTTCTCGAGGAACGGAATGAGCGCCGCTGCGACCGAGACGATCTGCTTCGGCGACACGTCCATGAAGTCGACGCGGTCCGGCGGCACCATCACGACGTCGCCGGCATGCCGGCAGACGATCAGGTCTTCTGTGAGTGTGCGCTTGTCGTCGACCGGCGCATTCGCCTGCGCGACATAGTGCTTGGCCTCCTCCATTGCGGAGAGATAGACCACTTCGTCGGTGACGCGGCCGTCCTTGACGCGCCGGTAGGGCGCTTCGATGAAGCCGTATTTGTTGACCCGCGCGAAGGTCGCGAGCGAATTGATGAGGCCGATGTTCGGCCCTTCCGGCGTCTCGATGGGACAGATCCGCCCGTAATGCGTCGGATGCACGTCGCGCACTTCGAAGCCCGCCCGCTCGCGCGTGAGACCGCCCGGACCCAGCGCCGAGAGGCGCCGCTTATGGGTGATCTCGGAGAGCGGATTGGTCTGATCCATGAATTGCGAGAGCTGCGAGGAGCCGAAGAATTCCTTGATCACCGCCGCCGCCGGCTTGTAGTTGACCAGCTCCTGCGGCATCAGGGTCTCGATATCCTGCAGGCTCATCCGCTCCTTGATCGCGCGCTCCATGCGCACCAGCCCGAT
>DATGLU010000793.1:0-8683 GCA_035294045.1 Roseiarcus sp.
CGCGTATCGCCACGCCGCGGGCGCGGCGATACGCGGATGATCAGGCGCCGTCTCGCGACAAGGTTTCGCCGATCGTTACAAATTGCGACGAAAGCTTAAACGGCCGAGAACCTCTCGGACCGATGATTCCGCGTCTCGCCGCATTCTTTCCCGGAGGCGGAGCATGCTGGATCGTCGCGCGGAGCCTCGCCGTCGGATTTTGAAACAGGCCAAAATCTTCTTCAACCGGCGCAGGTCCGTCATCGATTGCCTCGTGCGCAATCTGTCGGAGACCGGCGCCTGCCTGGAAGTGGTCAACCCGGTCGGCACGCCGGATCGATTCGATCTCTTGATCGAGGGCGAGACCGCGCCGCGACCCTGCGTCTCGGTCTGGCGCTATGACAGCAAGATTGGCGTCGCATTCAGCGAAGCCGCGGCCAGCGGCGCGGACGAGGAGACGGTGCGCGAGGGGAAGCCGGTCGACGCCGCTCGCCCGCTCGCTTCGGGCCCGCTCGACGACGGCGCCGATTTGGTGCGCGGCGAGTTGCTCGCCTTGCGCGCCGCGCTCGACGAGGTCGAGGTCGGCGTCGTGCTGCTCGACGGCGCGCTCAGGGCGCAGTTCATCAATCGCGCCTTTCGCAAAATGTGGCGGCTGCCGGACGCCAAGGCGCAGGCCAAGCCTTCCTTCGCCGCCTTGATGCATCACGGCGCCGAGACGGGCCAGTACGAGATCGCGCCGCAGGACCTCTCCGCCTATATCGCCGAGCGGATCGAGCAGGTCGCGGCCGGTGATTCGCGGCCGCGCGATCTTCGGCTCAGCAACGGCGACGTCATTCGCTTTCAATGCGCGCCGCTGCCCGGAGGCGGCCGCATGCTGAGCTATACCTATATCGGCGACATCGTCAGGCAGACGGACGAACTCGCCGCCCTGCGCGCGGCGCTCGACAATATCGATTTGGGCGTCATTCTTCTCGACGCCGATCTCAATGCGCAATTCATCAATTTGGCGGCGCGACGGCTCGGACGCATCGGCGACGCCGCCGCCGAGCGGCGGCCGTCCTTCGCGGAAATTCTCCACGAGACGCGGCGGAACGGAGCCTTTGCGATCGGAGGCGCCGAGCTCGACGCTCTGATCGCGCTGCGCGTCGCGCAGGTGCGCGCCGGCGCGCCGGAGCCGATGGATTTGCGCGCCGCCGACGGGCGGATCGTCCGCGCGCAATGCGCGGTGCTCCCCAATGGCGCGCGCATGTTGACCTATGGCGATGTGAGCGACCTGGTCCATCAGGTCGACGAGTTGCATGCGCATGCCAGGATCGATCCCGCCACCGGCGTCGCCAATCGCCAACATTTCCTGGAGCTCGCCGAAATCGAATGGAGCCGCTACTGCCGCTATCAGCGTCCGCTGTCGCTGATGATGATCGACGTCGATCATTTCAAGACGATCAATGACGCCTTTGGGCGGCAGGCCGGCGATCGCGTTTTGGCCGACATCGCCCGCACCCTTCACAGCGTCAAGCGCTATTCCGACGCGCTTGGCCGCATCGGCGGCGAAGAGTTCGCCGTCTTGTTGCCCGAGACGACGCTGCCTCAGGCGAAAATGGCCGCCGAGCGGTTCCGCCGCGCGGTGGCGGAGCAGTCCGTCGCCGTCAATGGCGAGCCGATCAAGGCGACCGTCAGCATCGGCGTCGCCGAGGCTTGGGAGGCGGCGGCCAATGTCGCCGCGCTGATGAACCGCGCCGACCAGGCGCTGTACCTGGCGAAATCGGCCGGGCGCAATCGCGTCGAGACGGCGCGGCCGGCGCCGGTTTTCGCCCTTGGATGAACGAACGAGAAAGGCCGCCCGCAGAACGGACGGCCTTATCCATTGTCGCGACCGCTTGAGATCGCTTCGAAGCCCTGGATCAGGCGCGGTCTAGCCCCGCACGGACAATAATCCAGGTCTTCGCGATCCGCTGCGGCGATGGACAATGAGACACTGGATCACCTCCTTTCTGCTGGTTGACGACAAAGGCAGAATAGGCCGATTCGGCTCGCCGCAAAGCTCCGACTGCCGAATGCCGGCTTTTTCCCCGATCTTCTTGAATTGCAGATGACCGCGTCAGGCCGCTTGCAAATATGCCAGCGGACGTGGCAAGAGGCATTTTGCGGGCAGAGGCTTCAAGACCCCATGAATTCGCCTTTGAACTGGGACGAGTTTCGCTTGGTCAAAGCGATCGCTGATTCCCGTTCGCTGGTCGGCGCTGCGGAATCCCTCGGGCTCAATCACTCCACCGTGTTTCGCCGGCTCGGCGCGATCGAGGCGGCGCTGGGCGCGCAGCTCTTCGAGCGCTCGCGGGCCGGCTACGAGCCGACCGCGGCCGGGGAAGAGATGATCGCCTTGGCGACCTCGATGGCGGAATCAATTATCGAGTTCGAGCGCCATGTCGCCGGCCGCGACGTGAAGCCGACCGGCGAATTGCGCGTCACCACGGTCGATTCGGTCGCGGTCTATCTGCTCGGCCCGATTCTGGCGCGGTTTCGCTCAGCCTATCCCGGCGTTCATCTCGACGTGATTCTTGCCGCGCAAAACCTGAACCTGTCGCGCCGAGACGCCGATGTGGCGATCCGCGCCACCAACGATCCGCCCGAAACCCTGGTCGGGCGGCGGATCGCGGCGATTCGCTGGGCGGTCTATTGCAGCCCTCAGCTTCTCGCCGAATACGGCGACGACCTGATCAAGAAGGCGTCGTTCATCGGCTTCGGCGACAATTTCAGCGCCCATGTCGGGAAGCGCTGGATGGAGCGGACGGTCGGCGCGAAGCGCCAAGTCTGGCGGGTCAATTCCGTCCTCAGCATGGCCGAGGCGATCGCCGCCGGCGGCGGCGCCGGCCTGCTGCCCTGCTTTGTCGGCGATCATCGCGCCGACTTGGCGCGCTTCGGCGCGCCGTTGCGCGAACTCGACATCGACCTTTGGATTTTGACCCATCCGGATCTCCGCCAGGCGGCGCGGGTGCGCGCCTTCATGGACATGGTCGGGGCCGATCTCGCAAAGGCGAGAAAGCTCTTGGAAGGCGCCTAGGGGCGGCGCGGCGCGTGACGGCGGCGGGGCGCTTCACCCGATGAGGACGCCATGACTTATGTGGTGCGCGAGCCGGTTCTGCATTCGACGCCTGTCGCCGCGCTTCGGCCGACGCAATTGACGGTCGGCATGCGCGAGGTTCTCCAGAAGCGTAAGGCTTGGCGCGAGCACCCACCGGAAAAGCGCGTGCAATTCCTGCGCGCGCATATGATCCCGGCGATTCTCGGTCCGGGCAAAGAATACTTCGTCATCGACCACCATCATCTTGCCCGCGCACTGTATGACGAAGGCCAAAAGGACGTCTTCGTCACGATCGTCGCCGATCTCCATAAGCTCGACGACGGCGCGTTCTGGACCGTGCTCGACTTTCGCGCCTGGGCTCACCCCTACGACGCGCGCGGCAAGCGGCGCGACTTCTCCGATCTGCCGAAATCGGTGAAGGGCTTGAAGGACGACCCGTACCGCTCGCTTGCCGGCGAGCTTCGCCGGGTCGGCGGTTTCGCCAAGGACACGACGCCGTTCTCGGAATTCCTGTGGGCCGATTTTCTGCGCCGGCGGATCAAGCCGAAGCAGATCGAGCGGGATTTCGACGCGATTCTGGAGAAGGCGCTGGCGCTCGCCAAATCGGCGGAGGCGGACTATCTGCCGGGTTGGTGCGGGCCGCATTCATAGGAGAAGAATGAAAGCGGGCCGTTCATCACGGCGAAGGCGGCCTGGGTTTTTCGCGCAGCATGGCGCTGGCGATTTCCGCCGATGACGGCCAGTGACCGCCGCGTCGGCCAGCATGTTCAACATAGCGGTCAAGATGCGCAGGATCGGGCAAGATAGGCTCGCCGTCACGCAGATAGACGAGCCCCTCCTTGCCCGCGGGCATCGCCCTCGCAAAACGTTCAGCCTCTTCCAAAGCCTGTTTGAATCGGCTGGCGACAGCCGCCGCGTCGAATGACGTCGTGACCGCCAAGTCCGCATAATCGTCGGCTCGGTAGCGCGCGTTGCGCCGAATTTCCGCAATGAGGCTTTCCGGGGAATATCCAGGGTCTTTGGCGACCGCAGCCCAAACGACTGCGCCCAATTGAACATGGCGCTCGTGGACGAAAAGCAGGTCGAGTACGTCACGTGGTTCGCGCCGGCCAGCGGCCGCCAAAGCCTTATTCGCGGCAAGATCGAAAACGTGCAGTCTGTACCCGAACAGGTCGTCCTGTATCGTGGGAAAAAAACGGAAATCGCTGTCGCGCGCCCATTCCAGTCGTGTGCGGTCGCCGCTGCGGGCGAAGATCGCGACATAAAGGCCGGGTTCTCGCCGGAGCCACTGCGCGCCAAAGCCGCTTTGCTCGAGAAGGGCCGCGTCAGCCTCGGCGGCGAGAGCGACGCTCTCCTCGCGATCATGAAAAATATCGATGTCCTCCGAATAGCGCGATCCGTCGCGATTGAGAGCGACCGCGCCGGCTACGTAGCTTTCGGGGTTGCGATGCGCCGCCAGAAGCGACAAGACCTCGCTCTGAATTTTAGAGAGCGGCACGGCAAGCCTCTTCAATCCGCGCGGCCAAGGGACGGCTGCGCATGTTCCCTTCGCGGCGTAGCGCCTCGGCGATGACGAGGGCCTGCGCAATCGTCGGGCGCGGGCTTGGCCGACGGCTCCATAAAGACTGCACGCCGAATTCCTCGAAGGCTTGGCGATAGAGCGCGGCGACGCTTTCCGGGGCCGGCCGTCCGGCGCCTAGCCTCTTCAGCTCATCAAAGTCGCGCAGGTCGGTCACGGGTTATCCTTTCGGCCGAAACGCCTTGCAGACGTCCGGATTCGTCTCCAGCCGCGCGCCGCCGATCAGGTCTAGGCAATAGGGGATCGCCGGAAAGACCGCGTCGAGGCAGGTGCGGATGGCGCTCGGCTTGCCGGGCAGGTTGACGATGAGGGACGAGCCGCGCGTGCCGGCGAGCTGGCGCGAGAGGATCGCGGTCGGCACGTCGAGCAGGCTTTTCGTCCGCATCAACTCGCCGAAGCCGGGCAGCAGCCGGTCGCAAACGGCCGTCGTCGCTTCCGGCGTCACATCGCGCGGCGCGGGGCCGGTGCCGCCGGTGGTCAGGATCAGCGAGCATTTCTCGCTGTCGGCTAGGTCGCAGAGCGCCGCTTCGATCGCCGGGCGCTCGTCCGGCACGAGACGGCGCGCCGGCCGCCACGGCGTCGCAAGGATCGCGGCGAGCGCCGCCTCGATTCCGGGACCGCCTTTGTCCTCATAGAGTCCTTGGCTCGCCCGGTCAGAGACGGTCACCACGCCGATCGGGATGGGCTCCATGCTGCGATCCTACTGCAAATCGAGCGCCGTCGTCAGGTCGCCGGCGGCGGCGTCGCGCGTTCCCAAGGGCTGGAGGCCGAAGCGAGTCTCGATCAATTTCAGGACCGCCGTCGTATCGTAGACGGTATGATCGATGAAGCCTTTTTTGGCGAAGGGCGAAATGACGATGGCCGGCACGCGCGTTCCAGGCCCCCAACGATCGATGACGGGCGGCGCGACGTGGTCCCAAAGCCCGCCATTCTCGTCATAGGTGACGATGATCAGGCTGTCCTTCCAGAGCGGGCTTTGCTGGATGAGGCGCACCAGCAGCGCAGTGTGATACTCGCCGGCGAGCACGCTCGAATAGCCGGGATGCTCGTTGTCCTCGCCGCTCGGCTTGAAGAAGACGACCGGCGGTAATTCGCCTTTTTCGATTCCCTTGATGAAATCCGTTTCGTCTTTCAGATGCGCCTTGGCGCCGGCCGTCCCGACCGCGTAATGCGCGAAATAGGCGAAAGGCTGATGATGGAACTGGAAGAGCGGTCCGGGATGGCCGGCGACGGCGGCGTCCCAGCCGCCGGAATACCAGGCCCAGTCGACGCCGTTCGCGTCAAGCCGGTCGCCGATCGTCGCGTCGGTCTGGACCGGCAAGAGAAAGTCCGGATTGATCTTGGCCGGATGCGGACCGTTCACGGGCAACAAGGTGTTGACCGCATAGCCGTCCGGCGTGACCGCGCCGTCCTTGACGAGGTCGCCCTTGGCGTCGAGCTCCGCGACGAGCGAAGCCGGCGCATTGTCGTAGCGCGGCGCGCAGGCGCAGATCATGAAAACATGGTTGAAGAACGAGCCGCCGAAGCCGGCATGATGGAAATGGTCCATCAATGTGAAGTCCTTGGCGAAGCCCCAGAGCGGCGCGGCCGAGCCGTCGAAATAGCTCATCACCAGGGCGCCGGCGTCGGTCCAGGCGACGTACTTGTCCATCTTGCCGCCGTCGATCTGCAATTGCTCCTGATAGTAGCGATGCCGCGCGTCGCCGGTCATGTGTTCGAGCCCGACATAGGGCTCGGCGCGGAACGGGCGGTTCGGCAGATCGGTCGGGAAGCGCGTGTCGACGATCGGCGGCCGGAGCTCGGTGTTCAGCACCGGCGGCAGCTTGTCGTACGGCTTGCCGTCGCGATCGACCTGGGTCGCCGCCGCGCCGGCCTCGCCGATCCCGTCGGCGCCGGGAAAGAGGCCGTAAAGATTGTCGAAGCTGCGGTTCTCGAGATAGAGGACGATGATGTGATTGATCCTGTCGAGACCGGGAACCGGTTTGGGCGCTTCTTGCGCCAAAGCCGCGGCGGCGACCAAAACCATGGCGAAAGCGGCGGCGAATTTGGTCGGCGTACCCGTCATAAAGGCTGCTCCTGCTCGTCCTCTTCCAGCCTTGTCAGCAAAACATGACTCAGCGAAGACGCTGGTGCGCTTCGGCGGCGGCGATGGCGCCGTCCGGCGTCAGCGCGGTCAGCGCCTCCTCGACGCTGTGAAAGAGATGGTCCGGACCGATAAGGCTTTTAAGGCCAAAGCGCTCGAAGGCGTCCTGCGCCCTTATCGATTCGAGCCGCGCAAAGGCGATGTCGAAGCCCTGGCTGCGAAGCCGCGCGATCGCGGCGGCCAGCACTTGGGCGGCGGTGAAATCGATCTCGACGACATTTGCCGCTTCGATCACCAGGAGGCGGACCGCGCCGGCTCGCGCCTCGACCAGGCGGCGCAGCGCCTGATCGAAATCATAGGCGTTGAGAAAGGACAGGGGCGCCTGGAAGCCGACGACCATTGCGTCCTTGGCGGTTTCGCCGCGCTCGCCCCGGCCCATCGGCCACCAAATCGAGGTGCCGGGCAGGCGCGCGAACTCCACCGGCCGGGCTCGCGTCGCCGTCCAGACGCCATGCAGGAGCGAGAGAATGATGCCGAGGCTGACGCCTTGTTGGATTGGAAAGACCAGGATGGCGATGGCGGTCGCGGCGATCAGCGCGAACTCGGCGCGACTCTGGCGCCAGACAAGCCCGATGGTCCGAACCCGTACGATCCGCTGCGCGACAGAGAGCAGGACGCCGGCAAGCGCCGCATAGGGCGCATGGGTCAAAAGCCCAGCGCCGAAAGCGGCGAGGGCGAGGACGATCGCCGCGCAGACCAGCGAGGCGACTTGCGAGCGCCCGCCTGTCTCGACGACAATCGCGGTGCGCGGTGGGCTGGCGTTGAGCGGGAACGCGCCAAGCAGCCCGGCGACAATGCTTGCCGCGCCGACGCCGAGAAAATCGCGATCGACATCGGCGCCCTTTCCCGGATCGCCCATGAAAGCGCGCGTCGTCGCGGCGGTCTGCGCCATCACGACCAGCGCAATGACGATCGCGAGCGGCGCGATCCTCAAGATATCATCCGCCGTCGCGTCCGGCGCTGTGGCGCGCAGCTTCGCCGGCGCTATCGCGCCGATCGTGGCGACGCCTTTCGCTTCAAGGTCGAAAGCGGCGGCGACAAAAGTGGAAACGGCGAGCCCGATCAAGGCGGCGGGTATGCGGGGATTGAACCTTTCGCCGATCAGCATCGCCGCCAAGACGCCAAGCCCGATCAGCATCGTCCAAGGATTGGCGTGCGGCAGCGCGGCGGCGAGCGCCATCAACTTGTCGATGAAGGAGCCGGCGGCCGCGGCGACGCCGAGCATGGCCGGCGCCTGGGATATGAAGATGTGCCCGGCTATGCCGGCGAGAAAGCCGGTGGTGACCGGAATCGATAGAAGATCGGCGATCCAGCCGAGGCGAAAGGCGCCGCCGAGGACGAGCAGGCCGCCGACCATAAGGGCCAGCGCGGCGGCGAGCGCGGCGTAATGCGGCGAGCCCGCGCTCGCGACAAGCGCGAGCGACCCGGCGAAGATCGGCGTGATGGTCGAATCGGCGCCCACCGACAGGATTCGGTTCGCTCCGAATATCGCAAAGCCGATCGCACCGGCGACGATCGCGAGAAAGCCGATCTCGGGCGCGAAATTGCCGAGCCGCGCCGTCGCCATCTGTTCGGGGATGGCGATCGCTGCGAGCGTCACGCCGGCGACGCAATCGGCGCCGAGATCCGCCGGCCGCCAGCCGGCGAAACCGCCAAAGAGCAACCCGAGGCGCGCGGCGGCCGGGCGGCTGGTCATCGAAGCGTTGGCGGATCAAGGCGCGTCATCGCCAGCCCATTGGGGGTGATTTGTTCGACGCCGTCAATCTTTTGAAGGGACGGCGCGCCTTGCCTTCATGACAGGGCCGGCGGCCTGCATTAGCGTCGTCCGGCCGCGCCAAAAGGGAGGCTCTGTGATCACCCGTCGTCTCGCCGTCGCGATCGGCCTTCTCTTTGCGGCGATCGG
>DATGLU010000794.1:0-3095 GCA_035294045.1 Roseiarcus sp.
CCGAATATTCCCTCACCCGCGAAGAAGACCTGATCGGCGCGTTCTTGCAGCGGCGGCCGGAGGCGATGGTTCTGACCGGCGGCGTGCATACGGCGCGGGCGCGCCAGATGCTGGCCGGCGCCGGCATTCCGATCGTCGAGACATGGGACTTGCCGAAAGCTCCGCTCGATCACGTCGTCGGCTTCTCCAACGAAGCGGCCGGCGCGGCGATGGTGCGCTACCTGCACGGGCGCGGCCGACGCAGGATCGGCTTTATCGGCGGCACGACCAATCTCGATACGCGCGGCTCGGAGCGCCGCGCCGGCTATGCGCGGGCAATCCGTGAGCTTGGCCTGCCGCGCGGCCGCATCGTCACGTTCGGCAAGCCGCCGGTCTCGATGAGCCAAGGCGCCGAAGCGCTGGATTTGATGTTGAAACAATGGCCGGATGTCGACGCCATTCTTTGCGTCTCGGACCTATCGGCTTTTGGCGTGCTGATGGAGTGCCAGAGGCGCGGCCTCGACGTGCCGGGGCAGTTGGCGATCGCCGGCTTTGGCGATTTCGAAGTGGCGCGCTGCTGCCATCCTCGCCTGACCACGATCGCGGTCGATTGCCGGGGCATCGGCCGCCGCGCCGCCGAAATCGCCCTCAGCGCGCTTGAAGCGAAGAAGCAAGGCGACGCGCTGCCGCCCGAAACTGTGGTAATGGAGTTCCAGGTCGTCGCGCGGGAGACGGCTTAGGCGCCCGGTGTCATTCCCACTTGCGCGCCGCGCAAGCGAGAATCCAGTAAAGTCTATCCTGCGGCATGGGCGCTCATGGATTCCCACTTGCGCGGGAATGACACGGAGTTAGTACGTTAAAACTGCAACTGTACCTTCATCGAGCGCGAGCGATCGCCCGCCAATTCGAAAGCTTGGCGCGCCTCCGCGAAGGGCAAGGTCGCGGAAATCAGCGGCTTCACGTCGACGAGGCCCTTGCCGATAAACTCAACGGCGGTCGCGAACTCCTCGTGGAAGCGAAACGTGCCGCGCAATTCCAGCTCCTTGGCGACGATGACGTTGACCGGTAGCGTCATGTCGCCGCCAAGCCCGACTTGGACGAGCGTTCCGCCGGCTCGTACGACATCGATGGCGCCGCGCAGCGCTGCAGCGGCGCCCGAGGCTTCGAAGAGCGCATCGAAATAGCCTTTGTCGCGCGCATAAGCCGCAAGGGCGTCCGGCTCCGCCGCCATGTTGAGCGCCCGATCGGTCCCGATTCGGGCGGCGAAGCCAAGCGCGCCGTCGGCAATGTCGGTGATCACGATCTCAGCCGCGCCGGCGCGTCGCGCCGCGATGGCGCAAAGCGCGCCGATCGGGCCGGCGCCGGTGATCAGGACGCGTTTGCCGAGCAAGGGCCCGGCGCGCCGGGTGGCGTGCAGACAGACGGCGAGCGGCTCGGCCATCGCGGCCTCGCCGAGCGAAACGCCCTGAGCGACGATATGAGCCTGCTCTTCGCGGCAGACGAGCGTTTCGCGAAACGCGCCCTGGACATGGGGAAAGCGCATCGCGCTGCCATAGAAGCGCATATCCAAACATTGGTTCTGTCTGCCTTCAAGGCAGTAGCGGCACCGATAGCATGGCTGGCTCGGATTGACGGCGACTCGGTCGCCGATTTTGACGCGCCGCACTTCGCTTCCGACGGCTTCGACCATGCCGGAAATTTCGTGGCCGAGCACCATCGGCTCGCGCAGGCGCACCTGACCGAAGCCGCCGTGATTGAAGTAATGCAAATCCGATCCGCAAATGCCGCCAAAGGCGACGCGCACGCGGACATCCGTTTCGCCGATCTGCTGCTCAGGCAGGCTTTCGATCCGGATGTCCTTTGCGGCATAGGCGACGACGGCGCGCATGGCGGCCTCCTCAGCGAAATGTCCGGGCATGGTTTGCGAATTGGCGCGCGAAGGGTCGCGCCTGCTCCGCTTGACACGGTTTGTGTTATCGATAACATGCCTGACGCAAGGAGGCAACGCCTCGGCGAAGCGGGGAGGAAAGCCGATTGACCAAGCTCATCGAGCGTTTGTTCGGACTTTCGGGCCGGATCGCCCTGATCACCGGGTCGTCCGGCGGGATCGGCGAAGGGTTGGCGCGCGGCCTCGCCGAAGCGGGCGCGGAGGTCGTGGTCAATGGCCGCACCGCGACGAAAGTCGAGGCCGTCGTCGCGTCGATCGCGGCTGCCGACGGAACCGCTCACGGCGCGGTCTTCGACGTCACCGATCCGGGCGCCGTCGAAGATTCGGTCGCGCGCATCGAACGCGAGATCGGTCCGATCGACATTCTCATCAACAATGCCGGCATTCAGCGGCGCAAGCCGCTCGAGGATTTCCCGGTTGCGACGTGGCGCGAACTGATGGCCGCCAATCTCGACAGCGTCTTCTTCGTCGGCCAGGCCGCGGCGCGCTTCATGATTGCCCGGAAGCGTGGCCGGATCATCAACATCTGCTCAGTGCAGAGCGAGCTCGCCCGGTCGAGCATCGCGCCCTACACCGCTTCGAAAGGCGCCGTGAAAATGCTGACCAAGGGCATGGCGACCGATTGGGGGAAGTACGGCATCTGCGTGAATGCAATCGGCCCAGGCTACTTTCGCACCGAGCTCAACCAAGCGCTGGTGGCCGACGACAAATTCTCCGCCTGGCTTGCCGGCCGCACCCCGCTCGGCCGCTGGGGCGAGGTCGACGAGTTGATCGGCGCGGCGATCTTTCTCGCTTCCGACGCCGCGAGCTTCGTGAATGGCCATGTCCTTTATGTTGATGGCGGCATTACGTCGACGCTCTGACCTTCAGCGCGCGAGCGTCGGCTCTTAACTTCGTTCGTCGCGCCCACTTTCGATCTGTTAAATGGTGGCAAAAGAAATCGCTTGCAAACAGCCTTTGTTACCGGTAACACCGATCGCGCAGAATTCGCCGCGGAGCGAATAGGGGAGGACATGTCCGCAGCGCCGACCGCCAAGCCTGAGACCTTGATCGGCTTTCGCGACATCGCCAAAACATTCGGCGGCGTCGTGGCGCTGCGCGGCGTGAGCCTGGACTTGCAAGCCGGCGAAATCCTCGCCTTTCTCGGCGAGAACGGCGCCGGCAAATC
>DATGLU010000795.1:0-3740 GCA_035294045.1 Roseiarcus sp.
GGACGTACCAGGTCCCGCGGCCCTTCGCCCATATGTCGGTCTACGAGAACGTGCTTGTCGCCGCGGTTCATGGCGGCCGGTCGAGCGTCCGCGCCAGCCGCGAATGGGCGCGTCAGGTGGTCGAATTGACCGGCCTCGGCCGACGGCTGGAGCATCGCGCCGGCGACCTTTCGCTGCTCGATCTGAAGCGCCTGGAGCTCGCCAAGGCGCTGGCCTGCAAGCCGAAGCTCTTGCTGCTCGACGAGATCGCCGGCGGCCTCACCGATCTCGAATGCGACCAATTGCTCGACATCGTGCGCAACGCCCGCCAGAGCGGCGCGACCATCGTTTGGATCGAGCATGTCATCCATGCTCTGCGCCGGATCGCCAGCCGGCTCGCCGTGCTTCACGGCGGGCGGATCATCTCGGTCGGCTCGCCGGACAAGGTTCTCGCCGATCCGCGCGTGCGGGAAGTCTATCTCGGCGTCGAGGCCGAAGCCCTGTGAGCGACGCTCTCCTGAATATCGAGAATCTCTCGGTCTTCTACGGCGAGTTTCGCGCGCTGTTCGGCGTCGACATCGCGGTCAAAGCCGGCGAGATCGTCTCGATGATCGGCGCCAACGGCGCAGGGAAATCGTCCTTGCTGAAAGCGATTGTCGGGCAGGTCGGCCGGATCGAGGGCCGCATCGCCTTTGACGGCGACGACCTCGCCCGACTCTCAACGCCGGAAATCGTCGCGCGCGGCGTCGCCCTCGTGCCTGAGGGACGCCGGCTCTTCCCGTCTTTGACGGTTGAGGAAAATCTCACCATCGGCCAGGAGATTGGGCGGGGCGGCGATCTCGGCTTCGACGAGGTCTATCGCTTTTTCCCAATTCTCCATGAGAAGCGGCGGCAGAAGACACGCGAATTGTCCGGCGGCCAGCAGCAGATGGCGGCGCTCGCCCGCGCCCTCCTCGCCAATCCGCGCCTGCTCCTTTGCGACGAGATCAGTCTCGGCCTGGCGCCGGTGGCGATCGCCGCGCTCTATCAGGTCATCCCGACCATCCGCGACCGCGGCGTCGCCATCCTCCTGGTCGAGCAGGACATCACCCGCGCGCTGGCCGTCGCCGACCGCTTCTATTGCCTGCTCGGCGGAAGGGTGAACCTTTCCGGCCTGCCGCGCGAAACGACGCGGGAAACCGTCGCCCATCACTATTTCGGAGGCTGAGCCGGCGAATGGCGGCGATTTGGATCAATCAGATCGTGCAAGGCGTCCTGCTTGGCGGGCTTTACGCGATGTTCGCGATGGGCCTCTCGCTGTCGATCGGCGTCATGCAATTCGTCAATATCGCGCATGGCGACTTGATCGTCCTCGTCTCCTTCCTGCTCCTGACGCTGACCAGCGGGCTCGGCCTGCCGCCGCTCCTCGCCGCCGCGATAACTTTGCCGATCGCCTTCGTCGGCGGCTTTTTGCTGCAGCGCCTGCTTCTGCAGCGGGTGCTGGGCAAGGGCGTGCTGCCGATCATCCTGGTGACGTTCGGCCTGTCGATCATCATCCAGAACGGGCTGCTCAGCGCTTACGGCGCCGACACGCGGAAAGTCTCTGGCGGGGCGATCGAGACGGCGACGATCCCGATCGGCGGCGGGGTGAATATCGGCGTCCTGCCCTTCATTATCTTTCTATCCGCGATCGTCTTGATCTTCGCGCTCGACCGGCTTTTGTACCATACCCGGCTCGGCGCGCGTATCAGGGCGGTCTCCGACGACGTCGCCACGGCCAATCTCATCGGCCTCAAATCGGCGCGCATCTACGCCGTCGCGATGGGCGTGGTCGGCGCGACGATCGCGGTCTCGGCGGCTTTCATGTCAGTCTGGACCAATTTCGACCCGAGCAGCGGGCCAAGCCGCCTGCTCGTCGCTTTCGAGGCGGTGGTGCTCGGCGGCCTCGGCAGCCTCTGGGGCACGCTAATCGGCGGCGTCGCGCTCGGCGTCGCCCAGGCGATCGGCGCCCAATTCGACGCCGCCTGGCAGATTCTCGCCGGCCATATCCTGTTCCTCATCGTTTTCGTCATCCGGCCGCAAGGCCTGTTCCCGCGCAACTAAGGCTTCGATCAAGGTGAACGCCTCCGGCTCATGGTTGATCGTCATCGGCCGCCTCGCTCTGCTCGCGGGCGCTTGCGTCATGGCGGCGGCGCCGCTTCTGTTTGCGCCGGCGCAACTGCAAATCCTCACGCAATTCCTGTCGCTGCTCGTCATTGCGATCATGTGGAACCTTTTGGCCGGCTATGCCGATATCGTCTCGATCGGCCAGCACGCCTTTGTCGGCATCGGCGCTTATGCGTTCTTCGCCTTCGCGGCTTTGGCCGGAGTCAATCCCTATCTCTCGCTGCTGCTTGGCGGCGTGACTGCTTTCGTTTTCGCCGTGCCGATCATGCTGGTGATTTTTCGCCTGCGCGCCGCCTATCTCGCCGTCGGCTCTTGGGTCGTCGCCGAGACGCTGATGCTCGGCGCCGGCAAGCTCTCCGCTTTCGGCGGCGGCTCGGGCGTCAGCGTTCCGATCTCGGTCGTCAAGGCGTTCGGCGCGCAAGCCGCCGCGCGCTACGCGACGATCTATTGGCTCGCCTTCGCCTTGGCCGCGCTCGCGCTCGTCTCGACCTATCTCCTGATGCGCTCCAAGGTCGGCATCGGCCTCACCGCGATGCGCGACAACGAGGAAGGGGCGGGGAGCGTCGGCGTCAACCTCATCGCGCTGCGGGTTCTCTGCTTTCTGTGGACCGCGCCCTTCCTTGGCATAGCCGGCGGCGTCATCACGCTGCAAAAGCTGCGCGTCGCGCCGCCCGCTTCGTTCAGCATCACCGATTGGACCGTCTATGTGATCTTCATCGTGGTGATCGGCGGGATCGGCAGTTTCGAGGGGCCGATCATCGGCGCGATCGTGTTCTTCCTGATACGCGAATATCTGGCCGAGATCGGCCTTTGGCATTTCATCCTGCTCGGCGTCCTTTCGATCGTCGTCATCCTGGTCGAGCCGCGCGGGCTTTGGGGGCTGGCCAGGCGTTTCGTCGCGGACGATCTGATTCCGGCCTCGTTCCGTGCGCCGCGCCAGCCGGTCCTGCCGGCTCGGATCGCCAGCGAGAACGCCGAAGCGTCGTAGCCGAACAGACCCGCGAGCCGAGAGATCGCGTTGTTTAGAGAGTCAGGCAAGGAGAGGAGAAAAGCCATGCCCGAAGCGGCGACAACGGAATTCTGGAAAGGCCTCAAGCCTCTCGCGACCGTCTTTCAGCCGGATGCGCTGCCGGAAATCTTCACCGCCAATGCTGCGACCGACGACGAGCGCTATTACGTGCCGTTCACCGACACGGTCTCGTCGCGCCCGCTCTGGATTTCTCCGGCGCAAAACAAATGGTGCGACATCCTGATGGCCAAGCGCGCCGGTCTGGTGAACCGGCATTATCACCCCCATCAGGTCTTCGCCTATACGATCTCCGGCAAATGGGGCTACCTGGAGCACGACTGGACCGCGTCCGCCGGCGACTTCGTCTATGAGACGCCCGGCGAGGGCCATACGCTGGTCGCGTACGATCACAAGGACCCGATGAAGGCGATTTTCATCGTCGAGGGCCCGCTCATCTGGCTCGACGAAGCGGGCGAGCCGGACGGCTATTTCGACGTGCACAAATACATCGCCATGTGTAGAGCGCATTACGACAAGGTCGGCCTCGGCGCGGACTTGATCGACAAGCTGATACGATAGATCCGTCTTTGCGAGCGAAGCGAAGCAA
>DATGLU010000796.1:0-5764 GCA_035294045.1 Roseiarcus sp.
GCCATATTGACGACGCGCACATTCAGCCCCGACGCCGCAAGGCGCTGCGCGGCGTCGACGGCGCGCGAGACCATCACGCCGTTGGCGATGATCGCCGCGTCGCGGCCCTCGCGCAGCGTCTCAGCGACGCCAACGCGGAAAACCGCCCCGGCCGGCCGTTCGAGGTCCGGCACCGGCATCCGGCTCAAGCGGAGGAAGAACGGCCCTTCGGTCGCCGCCGCCGCCTTGATCGCCTCGGCCGTCTCCCAACGATCGGCCGGCGCGATGATCGTCAGGTTGGGCAAGAGCCGCAGCCAGGCGAAATCCTCGATCGAATGATGCGTCGGCCCAAGCTCGCCATAGGCGACGCCGCTCGACATGCCGCAGAGCTTGACGTTGGTCTTGCTATAGGCGACGTCCGCCTTGATCTGCTCCAGCGCGCGGGCGGTGAGGAAGCAGGCCGCGGCGGACACGAAGGGCGTCTTGCCGCCATTGGCGAGGCCCGCGCCGACCCCGACCATGGTCTGCTCGGCGATCCCGACATTGATCAGGCGGTCGGGAAACCGCTTCTGGAAGCCGACCAGCTTGCTCGACCCGACGCTGTCATTGACCACCGCGACGATGCGCCGGTCCGTCTCGGCCAGCGCCTCGATCGTCTTGGCGAAAGTCTCGCGGCAATCGTAGCGGCCGGCGGTCGCGGTTTCGGCGCTCATCAGCCGATCTCCTGCAAAGCGAGATCGTACTGCGCTTGATTGAGCACGCCGTGATGCCAGGAAACCTGATCGCGCATGAAGGAGACCCCCTGCCCTTTATGAGTGTGGGCGATGACGCAAAGCGGCTTGGTCCGATCGCCGACCGGCGCCGTGAACACACGGAGCAATGCGTCGTGATCATGACCGTCGACCTCGACCACCTCCCAGCCGAAGGCGCGCCATTTATCGGCAAGCGGCTCAAGGGCCGCGGTATCCTCGGTGCGCGCGCCCTGCTGCAAATGATTGCGATCGACGATCAAGGTCAGATTGGCGAGCTTGCGGTGGCCAGCGGTCAACGCCGCCTCCCAGTTGCTGCCTTCCTGCAATTCGCCGTCGCCAACCACGACGAAGACGCGATAGTCGGCGCGATCGATTTGGCCGGCGATCGCCACGCCGACGGCGACCGGCACGCCATGGCCGAGCGGACCGGTATTGGTCTCGACGCCAGGCGTATAATTGCGGTTGGGATGGCCGTTCAGCAGCGACAGCGGCTGCATGTAGGACTGGAGCGATTCGACCGGAATGAAGCCTTTTTCGGCGAGCGTCGCATAGAGCGCGCCCGTGCAATGGCCCTTGCTGAGAATAAAGCGATCGCGCTTCGGATCGTTCGGATTGGCCGGATCGACGCGCAGCGCCCCAAAATACAGGGTCGCCAGAATGTCCGTGACCGACATGTCGCCGCCGGGATGGCCCTGCTTCGCCCGAAAAACCATGCCGAGCGCGCGCCGTCGGATCTGGCGGGCTTTCGCCCGCGTCAGTTCGGCGAGCGGATGAGAAATCGACACGCGTGAAGCCTCCAATGGCATGAGTTGCTCAGCGCAGCAGAATCGGCGTCGCGGGCTGCGGCGGCTCGTGGCGATAGAGAGGCCAATCCAAATAGTTGCCGATCGCCTCTTCGACGATCGCGGCGTGGAGGCCGCGAACCATCGCCACGTGATGCTCGAAGCCGTTGCGGGAAATAAAGCTGAGCATCGCGCGCAGCTTCGGGACCTGAGTGACGGCGATGCCGCCGTCCATCGGGAAAGGATCGTCGGTAAAGGCTCCCTCTCCGACATAGGCTTTGATCGCGCCATGCCGATCGTCCGTCGACAGTCTGAAGAAGGTCATCGGCCCGGCTTTGACCTTGCCCTTGACGGCGCCGAAGCATTTCTCGCGGCCGATCACCTCGCCAAGCACGTCGAGATTGGAGATTTCCGGCTTGTCGCCGATGAAACTCTTCGGGAAGTTGCCGCAATGCGTGCACACGCATTTGTCAGGCTCGTAGCCGTAATTGTTGTTCCAATCGAGAATGGCGGGCGGCGCCTCGGAGGCGAGCGCCAGCGCGTACATCGAGATCGCGCCCATGACGTCGACCTCGCAGGCGCTCGGCATGAGCTTCTCGCCCATCATACTCATCGACAGGCAGGTGGCGCAGCCGAAATTGTCCTGGATGCTTCGCCAGCATTGGATGGATGAGGCGTCGCATTCGTTTTCCGCGATCCAGCGATCGACGACGATGGAAAAACGCGCCTGCTTGACGATATTTTCCCGCTTGATCGTTTTCGGGATCGAGCCATAGGCGAAGATTTCGTCGAGCTTGGCTCTGACTTCGGGCGCATCCTCGGAAAGGGCGGCGGCCGCGGCGATCATCTCGGAAAGATCGACGGTGACGACGGTGATTCCCGAAGCCTGCAGCAGCTTTTCGCTATAGCGCATCGTGTGGAAGGGCGGCGTGCGGGCCCCGATCGCCCCGATACGCGCTGTTTTCAGACCTCGAACGGTACGGCAGACCGCGGCGAAGCGCCGGAGATCGTCGCGAAAGGCCTCGCCGTCAACGTCGAGCGTATGCGACGAAGTGTCGGTGAAACGGATCCCGTACTGATAGAAATTGTTGGTCACCGAGATCTTGCCGCAAAACGCGTCGCGGCGGCGATGAACGTCGACCTTATCGGCCTCGTCGTTGCTCGCCTGCAGCAGGATGGGGACGTTCAGCCCGGCGCGGCTGACGCATTCGGCGATCGCGACCTCGTCGCCGAAATTCGGCAAAAGGATCGCCAGGCCGTCGATCTCGTCGCGATGCGCGCGAAAGAAATCGCCATAGAGCGCGGCGTCCTTGCGGGATTGGACGGCGCCGTTCTCGGTCGCATCGGCGGGCAATATCTTGGCCGCGACGCCGAGCTTGCCGAGCTGCGCGAGCGCCTGCTCGCGGGCGGCGAGAGCGGGAGCGCCGTTGAAGAAAAGCCGGCTCCCGACGATCAGCCCGAGCGTGACGGGCTTGTTGAACGCTCGCATCGGGAGCTCCCTCCTTTTCCACGCCGAACGGCCGACCGCATCGGGTTTCGTATTCTGGCGAAAGAACACGATATGTTTCATCCCGTCAAGAAAACTTTCGATTTTTTTCGAATTTTATTGCTGACTGTGCTCGACGGCTTGGCCTGCCGCCGCTTCCAAGCTATGTCTAGGCGGCGCTTCGCCGCGCGCCGAATCGATTCCTAAGGGCTCTCGCGCAGCAAAAACCCCCGGGCCTTTTTTAAGAGTTTGGGCCGGCAAGTCGGCGCGGGCGCGGCGCAGCGCAGGTTTCGGGCGGGAAATTGCGATGGCTCGCAGAACGGAATTGGCCGAGACGAGAGAGATTTCGCCAAAAGCGGCGCGGCGCGCGGCCGGCCGCGGCGCGGCGCCCGAGCCGCGCAGCGCGCTCCTCGCCGAGCCGCGGCGGATGAAAATCCTCGAATGGCTGCAGGAAGAAGGCAGCGCGCGCGTACGTGATCTCAGCGCGGCTTTCGGCGTCTCCGAAGTGACGGTGCGCCAGGATTTGGAGCGGTTGGAGCAGGACGGCTTCGTCACCCGCGACCATGGCGGCGCTTATCTCAAATCGCTGCCGCAGCAGGTGCAGACTCTGTCGCTTCAGCACCTCGCCAATATGGATCGCAAGCGCAAAATCGGCAAAATCGCCGCCGGGCTGGTGCGCGATCACGAGACGATCATCCTGGACGCCGGCTCCACGACCACGGAAGTCGCCAATCACCTGACCGCGCGAAACGGCCTGACTGTCATCACCAACGCGCTCAACATCGCCCTCACGCTCGGCGCGATCCCCTCCTTCTCGGTGCATATGCCGGGCGGCCAATTCAAGGCGCCGACGCTCTCGCTGAGCGGCGAAAAATCCGCGCAATATCTCGAGAACATTTTCGCCGACAAACTCTTCCTCGCGACCGCCGGCGTCTCCGTCGAGGCAGGCCTGACCTATCCCAGCTTCGCCGACTTGCCGATCAAGCAGGCGATGATCAAGGCGGCGAGCGAGGCCTATCTGGTCGCCGATTCAACCAAGGTGAACCGGAACTCGTTTACGCGGCTCGGCGGCCTCGACCTGATCCACGCCTTCATCACCGATGACGGCCTCGCCGACGCCGACGCTCAGGCGTTCGAGCGGATGGGGATCAAGATCATCATCGCCTAACTGCGCGAGTGATCGGGAAAAAATCCGACGCGAGAGACTGAAGCGCGCTCCAGGTCAGCGCCTGGCTTATTTGCGCGTCGCTCGTCGCGCACCGAGAGCGATGCCAACTTGACTCGAAACCAAGGCGACAGTATTAGTTAATAATCGTAAGTGATCGAAATACCATTCGCGGTTTAACAAAGGGAGGAGAGAATGTTTGCCTGTCGAAACTGGCTTCGAACGGCTGTGGCCGCCATAGGACTCGCCGGCCTCGTGAACTCTGCTCAGGCCCAGGAAATCAAATGGTGGACGATCAATTTCGATAATCCGAACATGGCCAAGGCCTTCAATTCAGTCATCAAGGACTTTGAGGCTGCTAATCCTGGCGTGACGATAAAGCTCGAAACACGCGGCACGGATGAGCATAAATCCGCATTGCGCGTCGCCGCCGGCTCGGACCAGGCGCCCGACATTTATTTCATGTGGGCCGGTCCCGGCCTTGGCGGAGAGTTCGTCAAATCAGGTCTTGCCCTGCCGATGGACAAATATTACGCGCAATATAAGTGGGACGACGAATTCATTGGGCCGGCGCTCGCGTTCTCGAAAATGTATAGCGGCGGCCGATACGGCGTACCTTTGGATTTCCGCGGCGAAGCCGTCTACTACAACAAGGCGCTTTTCAAAAAAGCCGGCATAACCGAGCTGCCCAAGAGCTACGACGAGCTGCTGACCGATGCGGACAAGCTCTCGGCGGCGGGCATTCCAGCTTTTACGTTCGGCGGCACGGTGAACTGGCACCTCATGCGGTTGATGGACGAGATTCTGGAAGTTCAATGCGGCCCAGAGAAGCACGATGCGCTGACATCCATGAAGATCAGTTGGGCCGAGGAGCCTTGCGCGACTAAGTCTTTCGAAGAGCTCCACAAATGGACGTCGAAATACATGTTGAAACCCTTCATGGGGATCAATAACGAGCAGTCGTTCAATCTCTTCTTGGCCGGGCGCGCGGCCATGATGGTGGAAGGAAACTGGCTCGTCGGGCAAATCAGAAACGCCAACCGGCTTGCCGACTTCGATTTATTCCCGTTTCCCGGCGCAACTCGGCTCTACGGCTTCGCCGAATACAACTATGTCAGCACCAAGAGCAAAAATCCCGACATCGCAGCCAAGTTTCTCGACTATATGATGTCGGCTCCCGTTCAGCAGGCCCATATTGGCGTTTTCGGGACGTCGGTGAACAAGAACGTCAAGTCGACCAGCACTGACGCGATGGACTTGAAATGGGCGAAGGTTTTTGATCAATTCACCGGCGTCTTCGTGAACGGCGATCAAGCGTTCCCGCTCGACGTGACCACGGAATATTGGCGCGTGACGAACGAGGTCGCCAGCGACCGGCTCGATCCGGCCAAAGCCGGCGCGGAACTCCAAAAATTCATTAGCCACCGCACCTGATTTCAAGCTGGAGATAGTCGGCCGGAGCGCCCCAAAAAGGGCGCTCCGGCGGCTTGGCGGCTGCGCCGCTCCAATTCTCCTGCGGAGCCGCCCGCCCGTGATGCCTTTCCTGAAGCGCGCCATCGACAATCCGCGAAGTCAAGCTCTCGTCCTGATCGCTCCGGCT
>DATGLU010000797.1:0-12531 GCA_035294045.1 Roseiarcus sp.
ATTCTCGTAGACGCCGTACAGCGAATTCACCAGGCAATCGCCGAACGCATAGGCGTAGACATAGAAGGGCGAATGGATGAAATGGCCTATATAGGCCCAATAGGTCTCGTAGCCCGGGCCGAGCTTGATCGCCGGGCCGAGGCTGTCGGCCTGCACGCTCATCCAGAGGCGGCAGATGTCGTCGGCGGTGAGCTCGCCCTGCTTGCGCTCGGTATGCAGCCTGCGCTCGAAAATGTAGAAGGCGATCTGCCGCACCACGGTGTTCAGCATGTCCTCGACTTTGGCGGCGAGCATCGCCTTGCGCGTCGCCTTGTCGCTGGTCGAAGAAAGCAGCGCGCGGAACGTCAGCATCTCGCCGAAGACCGAGGCGGTCTCGGCCAAAGTCAGCGGCGTCGGCGCCATCAAGGCGCCGTTCGGCGCGGCGAGGGTCTGATGCACGCCATGGCCGAGCTCATGGGCGAGCGTCATCACGTCGCGCGGCTTGCCGAGATAATTGACCAGCACGTAAGGATGCGCCGAGGGCGTCGTCGGATGGGCGAAGGCGCCGGGCGCCTTGCCGGGCCTGACCGGCGCGTCGATCCAGCCCTCGTCGAAGAAACGCTTGGCGATGTCGGCCATGCGCGGCGAGAAACCGCGATAGGCGTCGAGCACCGTGTCCTTGGCCGCGCTCCAGGTGAAGATTCGCTCCGGCGCGTCGGGCAAAGGCGCGTTGCGGTCCCAATGGTTGAGCTGCTCCTTGCCGAACCAGCGCGCCTTCAACGCGTAATAGCGATGCGCGAGGCGCGGATAGGAACTCGTCACCGCATCGACCAAAGCTTCGACGACTTCGCGCTCGACGCGATTGGCGAGATGACGCGAATCGGCGATGTCGGCGAATTTGCGCCAGCGGTCGGAAATCTCCTTGTCCTTGGCGAGCGTGTTGGAGATCAGCGTGAAGGTGCGCAAATTCGCGCCAAGCGTCTCGGCAAGCGCATGGGCCGCCGCTTCGCGCTTGTTCTCGTCGGGATCCTGCATCTTGGCGAGCAACGGCTCGAGCGTCAGCTCCTCGCCCTGGAATTTGAAGCGCAAGGCGGCGACCGTCTCGTCGAACAGACGGTTCCACGCCGCCGCGCCGCTCACCGATTTTTCGAGGAAGAGCTGTTCGAGCTCGTCGCTGAGCTGATGCGGCCGCTCGCGCCGGATGTCCTCGAGCCATGGCCGATAATGGGCGAGCGCCGGGCTTGCCAGCGCGGCTTCTATGAGATTGTCATCGAGCCGGTTGAGCTCGAGCTCGAAGAACAACAGATCGCCGGCAATGTCGGTCGCCTTCTGTTGCGCGTCGCCATAGAATTTCGCCCGCGCCGGATCGCTGGTGTCGCCAGCATAAACGAGACCAGCATAGGAAATCAGCCGTCCGATCAGGTCTTGCAGCGCCTCATAGGCGCGGACCGCCTCGGCGAGCTTGTCCCCGGCGGCTTCGCCGCGCGCCATCTCGCCCAATTTGCCGCGATAGGCGGCGGCGAAGGCCTTTGCCTGCTCGGCCGCCTTGCGCGAATCCTCGGCGAAAGCCGGTGCGTCCATGCCCGGATAAAGGTCATCCAGCCGCCATTCCGGCAGCGGACCAAGATCGGGCCCGCTCGCGGCGGCCGTTTGCGACGCGGCGTGAGGGATTTGCAGGTGATTGAAAATCATCGCGGCCTCTTGATGAATATGTGGGCCTATATCGGCCATGAGACGGGCGCGTTCAATGGTCGCCGGAACAGAGCCGGGCGCCAAAATGGGACGCTGTTAAGGCGGCGTTTACTGCGTTCACGCAGCATGCGCGCTCAGAACAAGCGGCGGCAGCCGCGATAAAGGAGCGCCGATGGCCGCTTTGGTCCTGATAGTCGACGACGATCCGATCCAAAGGCGGCTGTTGGAGGCGATGATTCGGCGCTTCGGCTATGAGGTCGAGACCGCCGAATCGGGCGAGGGAGCGCTGACGCGGCTGCAAACGCCCGACCGTCCGCCGATCGACCTCGTCATTCTCGATCTTGTCATGCCCGATCTCGACGGGATGGGCGTGCTCGAGCGCATGCGAAAGGCCGAGATCACCGTCCCGGCCATCGTTCAGACCGCGCATGGCTCGATCGAGACGGTGATTTCGGCGATGCGCGCCGGCGCGCTCGACTTCGTCGTCAAGCCGGTCGGCGCCGAGCGCTTGCAAGTCTCGATCAAGAACGCTCTGCGCGTCGACGCGCTCGAGGACGAATTGCGCCGCGCGACGCGGCGCAGCGCCGGCGAATTGACGTTCCGCGACATCGTCACCAAGGCCGAGAATATGAGCCGGGTGATCCGGCTCGCCGAACGCGCCGCCAAGTCGAACATTCCGGTCCTGATCGAGGGCGAATCCGGGGTCGGCAAGGAATTGATGGCGCGCGCCATCCAGGGGGCCTCGGAGCGGCGCGGCAAGCCTTTCGTCGCCGTCAATTGCGGCGCCCTGCCGGAGAACCTCGTCGAATCGATCCTGTTCGGCCATGAGAAAGGCGCCTTCACCGGCGCGACCGAAAAGCATATCGGCAAATTCGCCGAGGCCAACGGCGGCACGCTGTTTCTCGACGAAATCGGCGAATTGCCGCTGGAGACGCAGGTCAAGCTGTTGCGCGCCTTGCAGGAAGGCGAGATCGACCCGATCGGCGCCCGCCGTCCGGTCAAGATCGACATTCGGCTGGTCTCGGCGACCAATCAGAACCTCGTCGAACTCGTCCGCCGCGGCCGCTTCCGCGAGGATCTTTTCTATCGCCTCAACGTCTTTCCGATCACCATCCCGCCTTTGCGGGCGCGGACGCAGGATGTGCCGGATCTCGCGCGGCGCTTTCTCGCCCGCTTCTGCGCGGAGGAGGGAAAGCGCATCCGCGGCCTTTCCAGCGAGGCTTTAGCCCTGCTCTCGGCCTATCCCTGGCCGGGCAACGTGCGCCAGCTCGAAAACGCCGTGTTCCGCGCCGTGGTCCTTGCCGACGCCGACGAATTGACCGCCGCCGAATTTCCGCAAATCGCGGCGCAGGTCGCCGGCTTCGACGTGCGCATCCCGCCGATTCCGGCGCCGCCGGCGCCGAGCGAGCGCGCCGAGCCGCCGCCAAGCGAGCATCCTACGCCGTTCGAGCCGCGCGATCCCAATGTGATGCGGCTGCTCGACGAATCCGGCGATGTGCGCAAGCTCGAAGAGATCGAGGCCGAGGCGATCAAGTTCGCTCTCTCCCACTATCGCGGCCAGATGTCGAAAATGGCCCGTAAGCTCGGCATTGGGCGCTCGACCCTTTATCGCAAGATGAAGGAGATCGGCGTCGAAACCGGCGAGCCGGGCGACGACGCGGATGACGCCGCCGCGTGATCGAAAACCCGCGTTCCCGAGCCATGGCCGGCCGGCGCGAAAAGCGCTAGTTTGGCGTTAGGCGCTCGGAGCGTTAGCGCTGAGGTTGTAGGTGATGAAAAAAGGGGGCTGGCCGGCGGGCCTGGCGTCGCTTTGCGCATTGGCCCTGGCGAGCCATGCCGGCCTCGTCGCCGGCGCGCGCGCCGAGGAGCAAAGCGCCGCGCGAGCCGCCTCCGCTGTGATCGAGCCCGAATTGCCGCCCGACGCCGGCGGCCCGCCGGCGATCGCCGGATCAAGCGACGCCGCGCCGAGGCCGGCGCTCCGCCAGGGCGGCGAAAGCGCGGACGAACCGGCCTCCGCCCAGGCCGCCGCGCCGCCGCAGAGCGCGGCGCAACCGGAAGACGCGACGAAAACCGACCCTGAAGCGGTCTTCGCCGGCGAGACAATAATTGAAGGCGCCCGCCCCCGCGACATCGCCGCGGCGCTCGCCGCCCTTCCCGTGGCCGAGGGCAAGAAAAGCCCGGTCGCTGGTCTGCCCAACTGGGCGGCCGCCCGCGACGCCCTGGAGCGCTTCTATCTCGCCCGTGGCGACATGCCGATCTTCACGGACGCCAGGGGGTTCAGCGCAGCCGGCCGGGCGGCGATCGGCCGGATCCGCCGCGCCGACGAGGATGGGCTCGATCTTTCAAGCTTCGCCATTCCCGACGCCCATGCGGCGATCGACAACCCGGCCGACCTCGCCGCGGCGGAAATCGGCCTTGCCGAGGCGATCATCGCCTATTCCTTCCAGGCGAGCGGCGGGCGGATCAACCCCACCCGCATTTCGCCCTTGATCACCGCCAGGCCGGCGATCGCCGATCCCGAAGCCGCACTCGAAATTGTCGCCGCGGCCGAAGATAAAGACGCCGCCCTCGCCGCCTTCAACCCGCCGCAGAAGGGCTATCGCGAGCTGCGCGAGCGATTGGCGGCGCTGCGCGCCGCCTATCCCGCCGCCGCGGCGAATTTGTACCGCCGCGCGCCGAAGCCGGAGGGGAATGGGCGGGGCGCGGCCTTGATCCGCCCGAATTTCGAAATCGGCGGCCGCCAGGCCAAGGCGGAGAGGCGCGACCGCGGCGCGCAGATCGCCGCCGCCGACGCGCCGCAGCCGGACGCGCTGGCCGACGATCGTCTCGACCCGACGATGGCGCAAGCGATCGCCCGGCGCGGTCCGCGCGCCATCGAAGCCGCTATCCTCGCCAATATGGAAATGTGGCGCTGGGAGCCGCGCGAGATGGGCGAAGAGCGCATCGAGATCAATGTTCCCGATTTCCGGCTGCGTCTGGTCAAGGGCGACGAAACCCTTCATTCGGCGCGGGTGATCGTCGGCAAGCCTGAGACGCAGACGCCGATCTTCTCGAACGTGGTGCGCTATATTCAGATCAATCCGGCATGGAGCGTGCCGCCTTCGATCATACGCAAGGAAATGCTGCCGAAACTCGCGGACGACCCGGACTATCTCGCCCGCATGGGCTATGAGGTGACCAAGCATGGCGATACGATCCGCGTGACCCAGCCGCCCGGCGAGAAGAATGCGCTCGGCCGGATCGCCTTCATGTTTCCGAACGAGCATTCGGTGTACCTTCACGATACGCCGGCGCGCAGCCTGTTCGGCGCTTCGCGGCGCGCCTTCAGCCATGGTTGCGTGCGCGTCGAGCAGCCGATCAAGCTCGCCGAGTTGGTCATGGGCGGCGCCTGGAGCGAGCAGCGCTTTCGCGCGCTGATCGGCGGGGCGGAACGTACCGTCTTCCTGCCGCATCCACTGCCGATCCATATCGAATATTTCACCGCCTTTGTCGGCGAGGACGGCGATCTGCAGCTCCGGGAGGACCTTTACGGCCATACGCGCCGCGTCGAATCGGCGCTCGGCCTCGACTCATAAAAAGCCATGAAAAGTCAAGATTGAACATGCACCCGGAAGCCTCTACAACGAGCGCTCTGGCGTTTTTGGAGCAATTTCGGCAAAGTGTGGTTTTCGTAACACAAGGCGGCAAACAAAAAAGCTGCGCGTTTCGTGCGGGTGAATAAGTCGGGAAGACGTTTCGAGAATTCCTGACACGGGGTTAAGTCGCTGATTTTGTTGAGAAGGGGCAGGTTTGCCTAGCTTGCGAACCTTTGGCGCCGCGATGTGGGGAAAGAGAGCGCTTGCCGGCGTTCTCGCCGCGCCGCTGCTTGTGCTTATCTCGCTGGCGCCCGATTCGACCGAATCGGCCAGGGCCAATGGCGAGACGCGCACGCTCAATCTCATCGAGCCGCACACCAACGAATCGGGCTCTTTCACCTATATGGTGAACGGCTCGTACGACAATGCCGTGCTCGAAAAGCTCAATTGGTTCTTCCGCGACTGGTGTCACGACGAACAGACGCATATGGACCCGAAGCTTTTCGACGTGCTTTGGGAAGTCTATCGCGAATCGGGCTCGACTCAGCCGGTCGAGATTCTGTCCGGCTACCGCTCGCCCGAGACCAATGCGATGCTGCGCCGGCGATCGCGCCTCGTCGCCGAGCATTCGCTGCACATCCAGGGCCGCGCGGTCGACGCGCATTTCCTTGACGTACCTGTCGCGAAGATTCGCGACATCGCCATGCGCATGCAGGATGGCGGCGTCGGCTTCTATCCGATCGGCAATACGCCCTGGGTTCATATCGACACCGGCTCGGTGCGCTCGTGGCCGCGCATGAGCCATGACGCGCTGGTCCGCCTATTCCCGGACGGCAAGACGGTTCACATTCCGTCCGACGGCGTGCCGCTCGCCGGCTACGAGCAGGCGCGCGCCGAGATCGAGGCGCGCGGCGGCTCGGTCTTCGCCGCCACCGCTTATACCGGTCATCCGAAGAGCCTGCTGGCGATGCTGTTCGGCGGCGAGGATGAGGGCGACGAAGCGGCCATCGTGACGTCGGCCGATAATCCGCGCGGACGCGGCGGGGTGATGTCCTTCGCCGCGGCCAGCCCGCGCCCGCAAGCGCCGGCGGGCAGCGCGCATCCCGACGAGGTCAGCCTCGCCAAGCGCGATTTGCCGAAAGGCGAGACGTTCATCGGCCCGGCGCCGACGGCGAGCGCCCCCAAACCGACGGCGGTCGCTTCGCTCGATCAGGCGGCGAGCGACGGCTCAGACGCCGCTACGGCGGCCATTCCGACGCCGCCGCATCGGCCGAGCGAATTCGCCGCCGCGCTCGGCTATGCGCCGACGCCGACCCCGCCGGTGCGGCCGGTGGAATTCGCCTTGCTGCAGGCCGCGCCGAGCGACGGCGCGCATAAGAACGACGCGATCACGGCGCTGCTCAGCCGCAAGCTTCCCTCGGTCATCACGCGCGGCCTGGGCGGCGCGCTGCCGAAAAACGCTCTTGCTTTGGCCGATCCGGAAACGCCGCAAACGCCCGAGCGCGCCGCCTTGCTCGCCAAAGCCGCCGCCTTATTGGCGCCGTCGCCGCTTCGCCCCTCGCCGCCCGCTTTGACGCCGCTCGAACGGGCCGCCCGGCTCTATGCGCCGCTGCCGCCGCTCGGCCCGTTCAAGCCGGCCTTGGTGGCGGCGAAGATCGGCAAGTCCGATTTCGGCGTGATGATCGCCCCGAAGACGCCGAGCGCGGCCTTGGGCGGAACGCCGCCGGCCGCGCCGGCGTCGCCGCATGCCGATGCGCTCGCCGTCGCCTTCATGCCGACAGCGCAGATACCCGGCGCGCCAGGCAAGCCGCTCGCGCATTTGCGGGCGGACGCCTTCGCCGAGCCGGCGCCGGCCGAGGGCGGAATTTTGCGCGGAACGGATTAGGTCGGGTCGGCCTGCCGCGACCTGCGCCAAGCCAGAGATGTTGACGTAATTTCAAACGCCCTCGCGCGCCCTCGCGCCAAGGCGGGTCCTACGCGCGTTGCTTAGGATTGCGCCGTGGCGCGCTTCGATCGGCCTGTTACGTCCGGTACAATGCGTCGCGTCCCTTATCCGCGCCGCTTTGGCGCCCGTACAACGCGGCGTCGACCGCCCAGGCGCCGGCGCCGGCCGCCGCGAAATAGAGGAAGGCGAAACAATAGAGGATCGCCAATTCGCCGTGGTTGAGGATCGGAAAGAATCCCCGCGGCGCATGGGCGATGAAATAGGCGGCGGCCATATAGCCGGAAAGAATGAAGGCGACCGGCCGGGTGAGGAAACCGACCGCGATCAGCGCGCCGCCAATCAATTCGATGAGCCCGGTGACGAGCAGCATGCCGAAAGATTCCGGCGGCGCGGCGCCGGGCGGAAAGCTCAGCAGCTTTGCTGTTCCATGCTCGAGGAAGAGCAGGCCGGTCATGATGCGAAACAGCGACTGCGTATAGGGCGCCCAATTGCGGGGCAGCACCGACCATTCCATACCCTGCTTCCTCTTAGCTTGCCGGCTGAATCAAGCCGCGAACGCCTCGCCCGACTCGGGAACAAACCGAATGAGGCGAAGCTCCGGCAGAACGGCGCCTTTATAGAATCTGCGCCATTTCTTCGAATGAAAACCGCGGGCTGCGCGGGAACAACTTCGCGTGATCGCCATAGCCGATATTGATCAGCACGTTCGATTTGAAGCGGCCGTCGGGGAAAAACTCGGCGTCGAGCTTGTCATTGTCGAAGCCGGTCATCGGGCCGGTGTCGAGCCCGACCGCGCGCAACGCGATCAGCAGATAGCCGACCTGCAGCGTGCCGTTCTTATGCGCCGTTTCGCGGCGCGCCTCCGCCGGCAAACCCGCGAAATAGGCCTTGTAGTCGGCATGCGGCATCAGGAACGGCAGATGCTCGTAAAATTGCAGGTCATAGGCGGTGATCGCGGTCACCGGCGCGGCCATGGTCTTGTCGAGATTGCCGGGCGCGAGAGACGGCCTCAGGCGCTCCTTGGCCGCCTTGGACTTGAGGAAGAGGACGCGCAGCGGCGAATTGTTGGCGCTGGTCGGCCCGATCTTGGCGAGGTCGACCGCGCGCCGCAGCAGATCGTCCGGGACTGGCTTATCGAGGAAGGCGTTGTGCGTGCGCGCCTCGGTGAAAATTTGCGCCAGCGCAGCCTCGGCGAGCGGCGCATGGTCGTGATCGATCTTGGCGTGGACGGTCATTGCGGGACTCCCCTGTTGCAATGCGCAAAATGGGGCCGCTCGGCATCGATTCAACCGAGGAAAATCTGCTGATAGTTATCGGTTAATGTGATAACTGTGGGCGATCATTCGCGTTTGAAGGATTCGATCCGCCGGTCGGGCAAGAACCAGGCAAGGCTGAGGGCGACATAGACAAAGATCGCCGCCCATGGCGACCAAAACGCAAGCGCGATGCCGATCACGTAAAGCGCCATCGAAACGATCGCTTTCCGATCATGCCCGACGGCGATGGCCAGCGCCGAGCTCGGCCCATTGCACGCGATCAGCGCCCATTCCAGCAACAGATAGGCGAAGGCCGCCATGGCCAGAATCACGCCGTAAGAGGCGGTGGGCACGGCCTGAAATCCGGCCTCGTCGATCCAGCGAATGACGAACGGCACCAAGGATAACCAAAAAAGAAGGAAGAGATTGGCCCAGAGCACCTTCCCATCGACCCGCTCCGCGGCGTGCAGCATGTGATGATGGTTGTTCCAGAATATGCCGACATTCACGAAGCTGAAGACATAGGTGAGCAGGATCGGCAGGCTGGCCAGCAACGCTGCGAGCGTTGCGTCGGACGGCGCTTTGATCTCCAGAACCATGATCGTGATGATGATGGCGACCACGCCGTCGGTGAACGCCTGCAGCCGCTCGGTTCCCATAGCCGCCTCCCCACCTACGCAAAGCGTCATTGCGGGGAGCGGAGCCACAAAGCAATCCTTTCGTAGAGCACAACCCGACGAATGGATTGCTTTGCTTGGCTCGCCATGACGGAGTTCCGTTGAAACTGGAGAAAAACACGCCTATCTATCGGCCGGAATGATGGAAGGCGCTCTATGATCGATCCGCTCACCCTCGACCAGATGCGCGTCCTCATCGCTGTCGCCGAAACCGGCAGCTTTTCCGGCGCGGCGCGCCGGCTCGGCCGCGTTCAATCGGCGATCAGCCAATCGGTCAACACGCTGGAAGGCGTGCTCGGCGTCGCCTTGTTCGACCGCGCTGGCAAGAAGCCGGTCCTCACCGAGGCGGGCGAGGCGATCATCAAGGACGCGCGCCGGCTCGTCGATGCGGCGCGCAGCCTCAAGAGCCGCGCGGCGAGCATCGCCGCCGATATCGAGCCCGAACTGACGCTCGCTGTCGACGCCGTCTTTCCCAACGCGCCGCTGATGGGAAGCCTCAAGGCGCTCAGCGAGGAATTCCCGCAAACGCCGGTCTCGGTCTTTACCGAGGGTCTTGGCGGCCCCGAGCAGCGCCTGCGCGACGGCGTCGCGCGGCTCGCCATTTATCCGCTTGCTTTGACCGGCGCGCGCGACCTCGCCGCCGAGTTCCTGACCGAGGTGGCGCTGATCCCGGTCGTCGCCGCCGGCCATCCGCTCGCCGCCCTGCCCGGGCCGATCCCGCGCGAGGCGCTCGAGCCGCATGTGCAGCTCGTCCTCACCGACCGTACCCCGCTGACCCAGAATTCGCATGGCGGCATCATCAGCCATCACATTTGGCGCTTCGCCGATCTGTCGACGCGGCTCGAATTCCTCCTTGCCGGCTTCGGCTGGTGCAACATGCCGGCGCATATGGTGATCGATCATATCGAAGCGGGCCGGCTGAAGCGGCTCGCCCTCGCCGAAAAGAACGCGTTCGTCTTCCGCATCCATGTCGTGCATGAGCGCGGCCGCGAGATCGGCCGCGCCGGCCGCTGGCTGATCGAGGATTTGCGCCAGCGCCTCGCCGGCCCGGCCTGCGCCGCGCATCGCCAGGAATTGGAGGAGAAGCTCAGCGCGTATGGAGCGCAGGCGCTGGTGGCGTGACCCCCTCGTCAGGGGAAACATAGCCGGTCGTAACGCTATTGTTACAACCTTTACGCGTCATGCCCGGCTTGTGCCGGGCATCCACGCCCATCCGCGAGCCCAAAAGCTGAAGATTTGTCGCGGCGACGCCGCGTGGATGGCTGGGACAAGCCCGGCCATGACGTGCGGTGGTTGTACGAGGCGTACGCTCTCGCCTGTTCGTGCGTACGTCAATTTCCCGGACAGCCCGGTGCGAAGCGAGGAGAGGGTGGCCGCGAAGCGGCCGGGAGAGCGGCTGCGCTGAACTTTCTGCTTAGCGGTCCGAAAGGTACGTACCCTTCGAGTCCCGCGCAGCTCCTCATCCGGCGCTTCGCGCCACCTTCTCCCCGCTTTGCGGGGAGAAGGTATTTATCCGCGACTATTCGCCCTTCTTGCCGGCCTGGGCGTTCTTGTCGCGCGCCTTCAGGGCGGCGCCGAGAATGTCGCCCAGCGAGGCGCCGGAATCGGCGGAGCCGTATTGGGCGATCGCCTCCTTCTCCTCGGCGACTTCGAGCGCCTTAATCGAGACGGCGATCTTCCGCGCCTTGCGGTCGAACTGGGTGATCCGCGCGTCGACCTTCTCGCCGACGGCGAACCGCTCCGGCCGCTGATCGCCACGGTCACGGGCGAGTTCCGACCGCTTGATGAAGGTCGTCAAGTCGGCGCCGGCGATCTTCACCTCGATGCCGCCTTCCTTGATCTCCAGCACTTCGCAGGTCACCACCGCGCCCTTGCGCAGTTCGCCCTCTTCGCCGGCCGGCTTGGCCGAATAAGGATCGGAGGCGAGTTGCTTGACGCCGAGCGAAATGCGCTCCTTCTCGACATCGACGTCGAGAACCTTGGCGCGCACCACGTCGCCCTTCTTGTAGTCCTCCATCGCCTGCTCGCCGGGTTTCGCCCAATCGAGATCGGAGAGGTGGACCATGCCGTCGACATCGCCGTCGAGGCCGATGAACAGGCCGAACTCGGTCTTGTTCTTGACCTCGCCGCTGACTTCCGAGCCGACCGGGTGCTTCTCGGCGAAAGCCTCCCAGGGATTCTGCAAGGTCTGTTTCAAGCCGAGCGAAATGCGGCGCTTGGCAGAATCGACCTCGAGAACCTGGACGTCGACTTCCTGGCTGGTCGCGATGATCTTGCCGGGGTGGACGTTCTTCTTGGTCCAGGACATTTCCGAGACATGGATCAGGCCCTCGATGCCCGGCTCCACTTCGACGAAGGCGCCGTAATCGGTGATGTTGGTCACCCGGCCCTTGAGGCGCATGCCGACATGGTACTTGCTCTCGATCGCGTGCCACGGATCTTCGAGCAATTGCTTCATGCCGAGCGAGATGCGGTGCGTCTCGTGGTTGATCTTGATGATCTTCACCTTGACCGTCTGGCCGATGTTCAAGACTTCGGTCGGATGGTTGACGCGCCGCCAGGCGATGTCGGTGACGTGCAGCAAGCCGTCAATGCCGCCAAGATCGACGAAGGCGCCGTAATCGGTGATGTTCTTCACCGTGCCGTCGATGACCTGGCCTTCAGCCAGGTTGGCGACGATCTCGTGGCGCTGCTCGGCGCGGCTCTCTTCGAGCACGGTGCGGCGCGAGACGACGATATTGCCGCGCCGCCGATCCATTTTGAGGATTTGGAACGGCTGCGGCACGTTCATCAGCGGCGCCACGTCGCGCACCGGCCGGATATCGACCTGGCTGCGCGGCAGGAAGGCGACGGCGCCGTCGAGGTCGACGGTGAAGCCGCCCTTGACCTGGTTGAAGATGACGCCTTCGACCTTCTCGTTCTTCTCGAAGGCCTGTTCGAGCTTGACCCAGCTCTCTTCCCGGCGCGCCTTGTCGCGCGAGATGACGGCTTCGCCGAGCGCGTTCTCGACGCGCTCGAGATAGACCTCGACCTCGTCGCCGAGACCGGGCGCCGGGTCGCGGCCGTGATTGGTGAATTCCTTGAGGGCGACGCGCCCTTCCGTCTTGAGGCCGATATCGATAACGGCCATGTCCTTTTCGATCGCCACGACCTTGCCCTTGACGACGGAGCCTTCAAAGGCCTCGTTGTCGCCATAGGTCTCGGTGAGCAAAGCGGCGAAGTCCTCGCGCGTCGGCGCGTGGGCGGCTGGTTCGGTCATTCTTTCTCCTAAAGAGCCCAAATCGGGCGGCGCCGGCTGGGTTGGCGTTGCGGGTCGCTCGAGATCGCCGGAGGAGGCCTCATCGAGGCCGCTTCACCGCCAAAGGCGGGCCGGCGCGGCCGGCGTCGTGAGCGAGGTTCAGCGCGCT
>DATGLU010000798.1:0-8420 GCA_035294045.1 Roseiarcus sp.
GCGCTCTGTCCGATCCGGTTTGAATTGAACTGGCCGATCTCGGCCGCCGGCCGATGTGTGACGAGCAACATCAACCGCGTTCGCTCCAGCCGGTCGACGACGAAGCGGAGCGCCTCGAGCGACACGGCGTCCGCCCAGTGCAGGTCTTCGACCACGACAAGGAGCGGCGCTTGCGCCAGGCGGCGCTCGAACACGGTTCGGATGGCGAAGAAAATCTGGCGGCGGAGCTGCTCCGGCTCGATCTGGCTCAGCGCGGCGTCGGGATCGCCAATGTCGAGCACATGGCAATAGAGCGGCGTCAGCTCGCGAATGTCGTCCGCGCCGAGGCCGAGCTCCGCCAAGGAGGCGGCGAGCTTCGCCTTGGCCTCGGCCGCCGGCGCGTTACGGTCGATCTGATAAGCGCTGCGCAGCACGGCGGCGAGCGCGCCGAAGGATTGCTCGCCGAGCGGCGAACAGGCGGCGGTTCGGACGGCGATCCCGGAAAAGCGCTCCTCGTCGCGAAGGCGGGCGAGGAATTCGTCGACGAGGCGCGTCTTTCCGATTCCTGCTTCGCCGATGAGCCGCACCACTTGCGCCGCGCCGCCGCAGGCGAGATCGAGGCTGCCGATCATGTGGGCGAGCTCGGCGTCGCGGCCGATCAGCGGCGCGTGAAGCCCGATCGTCTCCAAGCCGCGCGCCGCGCGCGGTTTTTCGAGCGGCCCGATCAGGCGATGGACCAGCACGCTGCCGGTCTTGCCGCGCAAAGACGCTTCGCCAAGCGCTTCATAGGCGAATGCATGGCGGGTCAGACGATAGGTCAGCGGCCCGCACAGCACCTCGCCCCGCGCGGCCATGGATTGCAGGCGCTGCGCGGTGTTCACCGTGTCGCCGGTCACCGAATAGGATTTGGCGCTGCCGGCGCCGATTCCTCCAGCGACGACCGGGCCGGTATTGACGCCGATATGGAGGGCGAGCGGCGAACCGAGCCGGGCCCGCCAATTTTCGCCGACCCGCGCAATCCGCTCGGTCATGTCGAGCGCGGCGCGGAGCGCGCGCTCGGGATCGTCCTCATGCGCCGTCGGCGCGCCGAACAAAGCGAGCAGGGCGTCGCCGATGAACTTGTCGGGAAAGCCGCCGAACCGGTGCAGGGCGGCGGTCATTTCCTCGAAAATTTCATTCTGAAGGGTCTGGACCAGTTCCGGATCGAGCCGCTCGCTCAATGTGGTGAAGCCGCTGAGATCGGCGAAAAGCACCGTGACGGTGCGCCGGTCGGCATGAGCGTCCAACTTGATGGGCGCCGGCTCGGCGAGGCGATTGAGCGGCTCGGCCCGCCGCGACATGGCGGCGCTGGCGGTCGTTGCCGGAGGGCTCCGCTGGTCGGCCTTTGGTGCGGCGCCGGCGCCCTTGGCCGCGGCGGCCGCGCCGCATTTTGGGCAGAAGGCGAAATCCGGCGCCAAGGCGTAGCCGCAGGCGGCGCATTGCGCCGGTTGCCTGGCGCCGCATTGCGGGCAGAAGGCGAAGCCGCTCTGAATTTCAAATCCGCAGCCGGCGCAGGCGCCCATTCGCCTCACTCCGCCGCCAGACGCATGGTTTTGCAGCGCATCAGCAAGGCCCGCAAGGCCGCCGGCCGCAACGGCTTGTTGAGGATGGCGATATCGGCGCGCGAAGCCGCCGCGCGCATCTCCGGGTCGCGATCGGCGGTCGCAAGGATCGCCGGCGTCTCCCCGCCATAAGCGGCGCGCAACTCGGCGATCGCGGCAAGGCCGTCGCCTTCGTCGAGGTGATAGTCGGCGACGATGGCGTCGGGCGCCGCGTCCGCTCGCTTCAGCGCCGCGAACGATTCCTCAAGGCTCGCCGCAGCGACGACGCGGCAGCCCCATTTTTCGAGCAAAGCGGTCATGCCGCCGAGCACGCGCGGCTCATTGTCGATCGCCAGCACGACAAGACCGGTCAGCGGCTCGTCGGCGCGCGCCGCCTCGCGGCTGCGTGGCTCGTTGCGCGGAAGCGCCTTGGCGAATGTCGCCAGCGGCGCGGCGACCGAGAACACCGAGCCGGCGCCCGGATTCGAGCGAAGCTGGATTTTGTGGCCGAGCACGCGGGCAAGGCGCTCGACGATCGAGAGGCCAAGGCCGAGACCCGGCGCCGCCCGCGCGCCGCGGTCGAGGCGCTGAAACTCCTCGAACACGATCTTCTGGCTCGCGGCGGGAATGCCGAGACCAGTGTCCCAGACTTCGATGACGCCGAGTCCGGCGCGGCGGCGGCAGCCGACCAGCACGCGGCCTTGCGGCGTATATTTGATCGCATTGGAGACGAGGTTCTGCAGCAAGCGCCGCAGCATCAGGCGATCCGAGCGTACGATCAGCGAGGACGGAACGAAGGTGAGCTTCAGCCCCTTGGCTTCGGCGATCGGCGCGAATTCGATCTCCAATTGCCGCAACGCGTCGGCGATCGGAAAAGCCGTGACCTGCGGCTTGGTCGCGCCGGCGTCCAGGCGCGAAATATCGAGCAAGGCGCCGAGAATATCCTCAACGGCCTCTAGTGAGGCGTCGACATTGCGGGCGAGATCTGCCGGCTCGCTCTCCTTGGCGCGGCCGGCGATCTCGGCGAGCGATGTCGCATAGAGCCGCGCGGCGTTGAGCGGCTGGAGAATGTCGTGGCTGGCGGCGGCGAGAAAGCGCGTTTTCGAGAGATTGGCGTCCTCGGCGGCGTTTTTGGCGCGGGCCAGCTCCTGGTTGAGCCGCTCCAATTGCTCGGTGCGCTCGCGAACGCGCTGCTCCAGTTGCTCATTGACCGCGGCGAGCCGCTCTTCGGCGTGGACCGCCTCGGTCACGTCGGTATAGGTGGTGACCACGCCGCCATCCGGCAGGCGCGCCGATCGTACTTCCGCCACCAAGCCTTTCGGATAGAGGCGAAGCCGCGCCGGCGCCTGGTCGTTGAGCAGGCTCTCGATCCGGCTGGCGACGAACTCGTCGGAAGCGCCGGGGCCATAGACGCCGCGGGCGGCGTTGAAACGGACGATCTCGTCGAGGCCGACGCCGAGCCGCAGCAGCGGATTGGGCAGATCGAACAATTCGCCGAAAGCCCGGTTCCAACAGGTCAAGGCGAGATTGCGGTCGAACACGGCGATCGCCTGACGCGCATGATCGAGCGCATGCTGAAGCAAATCGCGGTTGGATTGGATCGCGGCGGAAGCGTCGTCGATCAATCTGAGCGCCGCCTTGCTCGACATGGCGCGGCGGCGGAACAAAAGCGACATGACCAGGCGCGAGGACGAGGCGCCGATCGCCGAGGCGAGCAGATGCTCGGCATGGCGAATGAGCGGCGCGTCGGCCTCGCCGGCGGGCTCGAATTTGAGGCCGCGCCCGCCCATGAAGCTTTCAAGCGCATGGCGGGCGCGCTCGGCGCCGAGATAGAGAGAGACGGTCGCTTCGAGCTCGCCGGCCGTGGTCGAAGCGCGCCACAGCCGAAGGCTGGGCGCTTTCGCCGCCGGCTCGGCGCCGACGAAATCGCCGGCCTGCAGCCGCTCGATCGCATTGGCTTCGCGGGTCAGCGAGAAGAGTACGAACGCAATGAGATTGGCGCCGAGGCTGAGAACGGCGCCGCTGACCAATGGCTGGCCAGTGATGGCGAGCAAAGCGCTCGGCTTCAGCCAGGCGATCGAGAGCGGGCCCTGTTCGAGGAAATTGACGAAAGCCGACGAGTTGAGATCGAGCGACGGCAGAAGCAGCGTGTAGAACCAGAGCGCCGCGCCGATGATCAGGCCCGCCGAGGCGCCGCGGGCGTTGGCGCGCCGCCAGAACAGGCCGCCGAGAAAGGCCGGCGCGATCTGGGCGATTCCGGCGAAGGATAGAAGGCCGATCGAGGACAGCGCCGCGTCGTTGGCGATGCGGATATAGGCGTAGCCGAGAAACAGCACGCCGAGTATCGCCGCCCGGCGGACGAAGAGGACCAGCGAGCCGATCGCGCCTTCCTGGGCGGCGGCGCGGGCGCGGCCGCGCAGGATCACCGGCATGATCAGATTGTTCGAGACGCTGATCGACAGCGCGACGCTCTCGACCACGACCATGGCGGTCGCCGCCGAGAGGCCGCCGATCATCGTCAGCAGGGCGACGCCATGCGCGCCGGCGGCGAGCGGCAAGGCCAGGACCGTATAGTCGCGATCGATCGTCCCGGCGCTGAACGTCGCCAGGCCGGCAATCGCCAGAGGAACCACGAAGAGGTTGATCGCCGCAAGGTAGAGCGTGAAGCGCCATGCGGCGGCGGGGATGTCGCGCTCGTCGCGGTTCTCGACGATCATGACGTGGAACTGGCGCGGCAGAAGCAGGATCGCGACCGCCGACAGCAGCGTCGTGACGATCCAGTTCACCGGATCGGGCGGCGTGCGCATGATCGCGGCGATCGTAGCGTTGCCGGCGGCGATATGGGCGAGCCGGCTAACGCCGCCGAACAGGCCCCAGACGACGAAGGAGCCGACGCCGAGAAAGGCGACGAGCTTGACCAGCGATTCGGCGGCGACGGCGAGGATCAGGCCGTCCTGATGCTCGGTCGCCTCGATCCGCCGCGTGCCGAACGCCATCGCGAAAGCGGCGAGGACAAGGGCGACGGCGAGAAAGAAAATCGACGAGGGCGCAGCCGGGGCGAGCCGGCCCTGATCGAGCGAGCCGACCATCATCAGGATCGTCTGGGCGATCGCTTTGAGCTGCAGCGCGATATAGGGCGCCGAGGCGATCATCGCGACGAAGGCGACCAAAGCCGCCACATGCTGCGCCTTGCCGTAGCGCGCCGCGACGAAATCGGCGACCGAGGTGAGGTTCTGCCCCTTGGCGAGCGCCGCGATCCGCGCCACCAGGCGATGGCCGAGGCCGACGACCAGGACCGGGCCGATATAGATGGGCAGGAAATCGAGCCCATGCGCCGAGGCGATGCCGACCGAGCCGTAATAAGTCCAGGTGGTGCAGTAGACGGCGAGGCTCAGCGCATAGACGGCGCCGCGCGCGCGCCCGGCCATGAAGCGGCGGCCGGATCGGTCGCCCCAATAGGCGATCAGGAAGAGCGCGCCGATATAGGCGATCGCCGTGGCGAAGACGGTCACGCCGTCAAGCATCGGCGATCTCCGCCCTCACCCCAACCCTCTCCCGCAAGCGGGGAGAGGGGCGCGCCGGGCGCTTCATCGGCGTCCATGAACCCCTTCTCCCGCTTGCGGGAGAAGGTGGCGCGAAGCGCCGGATGAGGGTCAGCCGCGACGGCGGCCATCTTTCGACAACTCAACGAGAAGTCCTGCCTGAGCCCAGTCTAGCCTATTTTGGCGCCCGGCGGATGGGGCTTTCATTTTCTGGCGCCCTATGCAACGAACCGGCGGTCCGAAGCCGGAAAGCGTCATGGCGGAGAAAAGACTACGGATTTTGCTTATCGGGGCGAGCGGGGTGCTCGGCAGCGCCGTCGCCGCCGAGCTCGGCAAGCGCCATGAAGTCATCACGGCCGGCTCGAAATCGGGCGAAATCCGCGTCAACATCGCCGACCCGGCCACCATTGAAAAGGCGCTCGCCGCCGCCGGCCGTCTCGACGCGGTCGCGTGCGCCGCCGGGGCGGTCAAGTTCGAGCCGCTTGGCGCGATCAAGCCGGCGCCGATCGACCAGTCCGCCTATGGGCTCGGCCTCGCCAACAAGCTGATGGGCCAGGTCAATCTGGCGCTGGCCGCGCGCGACCGGCTCGCTGACGAGGGCTCGATCACGCTGATCGCCGGCGTCCTGGCCGACCAGCCGATCGTCGCCGGCTCCTCGGCCAGCATGGTCAATGGCGCGCTCGAATCCTTCGTCCGCGCCGCGGCGATCGAATTGCCGCGCGGCTTGCGCATCAATGCGGTGAGCCCGACGGTCTTCGTCGAATCCATGGCGGGCTATGGGCCGTTCTTTCGCGGCTTCGAGGCGGTTCCGGCCGCGCGCGCCGCGCTCGCCTTCAGCCGCAGCGTCGAAGGGCGCGAGACCGGCAAGGTCTACAAAGTCCTCTAGATGCTCGATTCGCGCCGCGGCTTCATCGTCACGCTCGCGCTCCTGGTCGCGGTCGCCGGCGTTTTCGCCCTTTGGCCCAATCTCGATCTCGACGTCGCTCACCTTTTCTACCGCGACGGCGACGGCTTTGTCGGGCGGGGGCTCGGATGGACGCTCGGCCGGGACTTCTTCCGGGTCGCCCCTTTCATTGTCCTTGCGGCTTTCGCCGCGCTCTATGTCTGCCGCCGGCGCGGCCTTGCGGTTCCCTATGCGCCGAGCGGGCGCGCGCTCGCCTTCTTGGTGGCGACCCTCGCCGTCGGCCCCGGGCTGATCGTCAATTTGGGCCTCAAGGACCATGCCCATCGGCCACGGCCGAGCCAGACGCGGGATTTCGGCGAACATTACGAATTCCGCCCCTGGTATCGCTTCGACGGGGCCTGCAAGAAAAATTGCTCATTCGTCAGCGGCGAGGCCTCGCAAAGCTTCTGGATGCTCGCCCCGGCGAGCCTGGCGCCGCCGCCGCTGCGCTCCGTCGCGATCGCCGCCGCGCTCGCTTTCGGCGCCGTCGCCAGCCTGCTTCGGCTGGCCGCGGGCGGCCATTATCTGTCCGATGTCCTCCTGGCGGGCCTGCTGACCATCCTCATCGTCCAGATCGGGCGCTGGCTCGCGTTCCGCTCCGGCGAAAAGGCCACCTAAGGGCGCCGACGGGAACAATCCAGGCGTCAGGGCGTTGGCCATTGGTCAACAGAGGCGAAGGCGATGGCGTATTGGTTCTCGCGCCGGGCGCGGCCTCATCGGCCGCGCTTCGGGTTTCTGGCCTTGGCGGCGGCCGTGCTTTTCGCGACGACGGGCTATGCCGTCGTCCTTAATGGCGGCTGGCCCGCTTAAGCCCTTATTCGACTTCTCGGCGTTTCGTCCCCCGGCTGCGGCCGAGAGCGGAGAGAGGGTTGCGCGCCCGACATTGCGCCCTGTAGAAGCCCTGCGAGCCGTTTACGTCCATCATTAGCTCGAAGAGGCTTTAAGGGGATGGCCCAGCCCGACACATCGAAAATCAAGCGCGTCGTCCTCGCCTATTCGGGCGGCCTCGACACGTCGATCATCCTCAAATGGCTGCAGACGACCTATCATTGCGAGGTCGTCACCTTCACCGCCGATCTCGGCCAAGGCGAGGAGCTCGAGCCGGCGCGCAAGAAGGCCGAGATGCTCGGCGTCAAGCCGGAAAACATCTTCATCGAGGACGTGCGCGAGGAGTTCGTGCGCGATTTCGTCTTCCCGATGTTCCGGGCCAATGCGCAATATGAAGGGCTGTACCTGCTCGGCACCTCGATCGCGCGGCCGCTCATCGCCAAGCATCTCGTCGACATCGCCCATAAGACGAAAGCCGACGCGATCGCCCATGGCGCGACCGGAAAGGGCAACGACCAGGTTCGTTTCGAGCTTTCGGCCTATGCGCTCGACCCGGACATCAAGATCGTCGCGCCGTGGCGCGAATGGGACTTCGCCTCGCGCAACGCGCTGATCGAGTTCGCCGAGAAGAACCAGATTCCGATCGCCAAGGACAAGCGCGGCGAGGCGCCCTTCTCGATCGACGCCAATCTCCTGCACGTCTCCTCGGAAGGAAAGGTGCTCGAAGACCCGGCGCAGGAGACGCCGCCTTACGTTTATTCGCGCACCGTCGATCCGGAGGCCGCGCCCGACAAGCCGACGATCATCACGATCGATTTCGAGAAGGGCGACGCGGTCGCGATCAATGGCGAAAAGCTGTCGCCTGCCGCGCTTCTGGCCAAGCTCAACCAATACGGCCACGACAACGGGATCGGCCGGCTCGACTTGGTCGAGAACCGCTTCGTCGGCATGAAGTCGCGCGGCATGTACGAGACGCCCGGCGGGACGATCCTCCTGACCGCGCATCGTGGCGTCGAATCGATCACGCTCGACCGCGGCGCGGCGCATCTGAAAGACGAATTGATGCCGCGCTACGCCGAGCTGATCTATAACGGCTTCTGGTTCTCGCCCGAGCGCGAAATGCTGCAGGCGCTGATCGACAAGAGCCAGGAATTCGTGACCGGACGGGTGCGGCTGAAGCTCTATAAAGGCAACGTGATCCTGATCGGCCGCGAGAGTCCGTACTCGCTCTACGACCAGGATTTGGTCACGTTCGAGGAGGGCGCCGTCGCCTACGACCACCGCGACGCCGGCGGGTTCATCAAGCTGAACGCGTTGCGCTTAAGGACACTGGCGAAGCGGAACAGGAAGGCGAAGGGACGTCCGTAGTCGCGGGATAGATCGCGAATGATTAAGCCGACCCTTCTTAAACCTTTCTGACCGGCCCTCGATATCGCGCCATCAGCGGGTCGGCCGTGAGAAGCGTCATGCCTTCGACGGCGGCTTGCGCGACAAGAATACGGTCGAACGGGTCTTTATGGATCGGCGGCAGACTCGTCACAGAAATGG
>DATGLU010000799.1:0-7346 GCA_035294045.1 Roseiarcus sp.
CGCTGCGCCGCGCGCTCGAAGAGCTGGAGTTCTTCTCCGAGGAGGTGCGCATATTGGGCGTGTACCCTGCGCATCCGTTCCGCGTCGAAACGCAAAAGGCGGCCGAGTAGGGGCTCATCCTCCCCCGTGGAGCGAAGCGGACCGGGGGAGGGGGACCGGCCGAAGGCCGGTGGAGGGGGCTGCTGAGCCCGAAGTTTATCCTGAAACGCCGCGGCCCCCTCCACCATGCTTCGCATGGTCCCCCTCCCCCGCTTCGCGGGGGAGGATGAGGCTACCGCGGCGCCGGCCCAAGCTCGGGCCAGCCGTCGGCGCTCCATAGGATCGGCGAGAGTTGCAGCTTCGAAGCGCCGGCGGCGTCGCCGTCATAGTAATGGTACGCGAGCATGTCGCCATGGTCGGTTTCCACCGGCTCCTGGCCGCCTGGGCCGATGAAGCGGCCGGTCGCGCCGAGCACAAGCGAGCCGCCGCCGTCGAGCATGGCCTTGCCGTCTTTATCGCGGTACGGACCTTCGATCCGGTCGGCCCGGCCGACGCGGATATTGTAGGTCGAAGCCAGTCCTTTGCAGCATTGGTCGAAGCTGACGAAGAGATAGAACTTTCCCTCATGTTCGAGAATTGAAGGCGCTTCGATCGCGCCGCCATGGCGGCTGGCCAAAGCGATGTTTGGCGCGGTTTCGCTGAGGAGCTTGCCGGTTTTGGGATCGAGTTCGCGCAGCTTGATGCCGGACCAGAACGAGCCGAAGACCAGGAAGGCGCGGCCGTCGCTGAGATCGACCCGGAACGGGTCGATCGCGTTGAAATCGTCGGACGGCTTCGACATCAGGACCAGGCCTTGATCCGTCCAGCCTTCGCCGGGCTTTGTCGGATCGAAGCGTTGATTGGTCATCAATCCGATCGCGCTGGAATTGCCGCCGAACGTCGACAACGCATAGTACAGGCTGAAATCATCGCCGCGCCGGCTGATCGAGGGCGCCCAGATATTGGTCGGCGCATAGCCGAGAACGTCCTTCGCCCATTTCGGAACGCCCTTGCCGATCGCCCCCGCGTCCCGCCAGGCCAAGCCGTCCGGCGAGGTCTTGACCATGATCGCGCCGCGGTAGAGCCCCTGCTGGCCGGTGCCGAAGGCGGCGTAGCGTCCGCCGACCTCGATGACCGAGGGATCGTGAATCCGTGTATCGCCGGTCAGCGTCGGCTGCGCGTCCGCCGCGTAAGCCGGCCAAGCGAGAAGGGAAAAGGCGAAGGCGGCGAGGGTTCTGATCATGGCCCAGGAGGAAGGAAGGTGATCGCGACCTTCCTTTAAGCCGTCGCGGCGAGCACGCATAGGCGGCGGCTTGCGCCGCGCGCCGTTCGGCGATAATTTCCGCCAATTAGCGGATTGACGGTTATATGGAGCCTTCGCCCCAGTCCCCTCAGCCGGAATCGCGCGCCGATCGCCTGCCGCTGATCGGCTGCGATCTCGCGCTCGATTTCACCAATACCTCGTCGGGCCGCGGCCATCACACCCATCTGGAGCATCTGCGCTCGGCCGAGCACGTCGTCGCCTGGGCGCGCCACGCCAAGGCGCTGGCGCCGGCCGACGGCGAATGGATTCTGGCCGCGCTGAGAGCCGACGAGGCGCTGGCGGCGCGCCTCCTCAAACGCGCTTTGGCGTTGCGCGAGATCGTCTATGCGATCGGCGTCGAGGTCGCCGCCCGTCGCCGCGCCCCGGCCGAGGCGGTCGACGCGCTCGCCCATGTCCATGCCGCCTGCATCGCCAAGGCTCGGCTGACCCCGCATGGCGGCGGCTTTGTCTGGACCTGGGCGCCGCAAGAAGCGCCGATCGAGGCTGTGCTCGGCCCGATCGCGCTTTCAGCGCTGACGCTGCTAACCCAGGCCGATCTCTCCCGCATCAAGCAATGCCAGGGCGATCATTGCGGCTGGCTTTTTCTCGACACGACCAAGAACAAGAGCCGGCGCTGGTGCGAGATGGAGGTCTGCGGCAACCGCGCCAAGCAGAAGCGCCATCAATCGAAGCTGCGCAAGACGCTGGCGGCGGGGTGACGCCGCGCCGGCTTTCTCGTATGATTGGATTATGAAAGTCGCTTCGGCTGACGACATCATCGCGACTCTTCGAGCGCATGAAGATGAACTGCGGCAAGCAGGCATTCGCCGGCTGTCCTTGTTTGGCTCCGCAGCCCGTGGCGAAGCGGGCGAGGCGAGCGATATCGATCTTGCCGCCGAACTCGACCCGGCGGCGCGGATCGGGCTTTTCAGGCTAAGGGCTCTCGAACGGCGGCTCGGCGAAATCCTGGGTCGAGCGGTGGACCTTCTTCCCGAGCCGGTCGAAAAGCGCCGCCTCCAAGCCAATATCGATCGGGAGCGGCGGCCTGCCTTTTAAGCATGATCCGGCCGATTGTCTGGCCGATATTGTCGAGAACATCGAGCGCATCGAGAGCTACGTTGGCGGGCGCGATCGCGCGAGCCTCGCGCGGGATGGGCGTACTCGCGACGCCGTAGAGCGCTGCTTCGAGCGGGTTTGCGAAGCTGCGTTCCGTCTTGGCGACCAGGCCGAGAGACTCATGCCCAACCAGCCTTGGGCGGACATCCGCGGCATGGGCAACCGCCTGCGCCATGCCTATGATCGGATCAGCCTAGAGGTGATCTGGAACTCCATTCAGGAGGATTTGCCCAGCCTGGCCGCCGAATCGCGACTGGCCTTGGAGCGGATTCGGCGCATTAATCCGAAGTAACCCTGGGCGCTGCGCGGCGGGGCTGGCGAAGCTTCGCGACAAGCTCTATCTGTCCAACAGCGCCGTGATTTGGCGCCTTCCCTCTTGAAGGGCGGGCGCGGGCGCGAGCTGGAAGAGTTATGCTGATGCCGCCTGTGGACGCTACGACGATCGTCTTTGCGATCATCGCGATTTTCGTGGTCTGGAAGCTCTATTCCGTGCTCGGCACGAGGACGGGCGCCGAGCCGCCGCCTTTCGATTCCAATCTCAACCGCGATTCGGCCAGCGCCGGTCCCGGGGCGCCGCGCGGGCCCGGCCAGATCATCCGCCTGCCCGGCGCCGCCGCCCCGAGCGCGCCGGCCGCGCCGCCGCCGCTTCCCGATCCGCAGCGCTGGAAGGATTTCGTCGAGCCCGGCTCGAAAGCCGGCGCCGGCCTCGACGCGATCGCCGCGGCCGATCGCAGTTTCGACGCGGCGGGGTTCCTCAGCGGCGCGAAGGTTGCTTACGAGACGATCGTTCTCGCCTTCGCGCGCGGCGATCGCAACGCGCTGGCGGCGCTGCTCGCGACCGACGTGCTCGACAATTTCTCCAAGGCGATCAACGAGCGCCTCGCCAGGGGCGAGACGATGGAGACGAACATCGTCTCGATCGATTCGGCGAAAGTGGAGGATGCGCGGCTTGTCGGCGGCTCGGCGCAGATCGCCGTGCGCTTCGCGGCGAAGCTGATCTCGTTCACCCGCGACAAAGCTGGGACGGTGATCGAAGGCTCGGCCGATCAGGTCGCCGACCATCTCGATATCTGGACCTTCGCCCGCGACGTATCCTCGCGCAATCCGAACTGGCGCCTGATCGCGACCGAAAGCGGCCATTAGCCGGGACGCGCGCATGGGCGGGAGCGCGGGCGCGCGGGGCGAAGACGCGATTTTGCGGCCGGCATTGACGTCGGCGCGTTTCGACGATCTTGCCGGCTTTGCGCAAGACGATCATCTCGATGCTTTTCGCGCCTGGCGCCGCTCGGCGCAGGCGCTTCTCGCTGGCGTTCGGCCGACGCGGCCGGGCGCGGCGATTCCGCCGGCTTTTCGCGACGTCGCGCGGTTCGCGCTCGCGCTCGACGCGCGCGACGGCGAAGCGGCGCGCGATTTCTTCATCACGCATTTTCGTCCCTACCGCATCCATCCCGATCATGGCCGCGAGTCGGGCTTCGTCACCGGCTATTACGAGCCGCTGCTGCGCGGCGCTCTTTCGCCTGCTCCTGGTTATTCGGCGCCGGTTCTCGGCCGGCCGGACGATCTCGTCAGCTTCGCGCCGGGCGAGACGCCGCCCGATCTCGATCCTAAGCTTTCCGGCGGGCGGCGCGGCGCCGGCGGCCGCTTCGAGCCTTATCCCGACCGCGCCGCGATCGAGGCCGCCGCGGAAAGCGGCGCGATGCGGCCGATCCTTTGGCTGGAGGATCATGTCGAGCTGTTCCTCGCGCAGGTACAAGGCTCGGCCCGCGTCATGCTGCCCGACGGCCGCGTCGCGCGCCTCGCCTATGACGGACGCAACGGCCGGCCCTATACGTCGATCGGCCGCGCCCTGATCGACGGGGGCGCGATCAAGGAGAGCGAAATGTCGCTCGCCGTGCTGAAAGCCTGGCTGCGGCGACACGGCCAGGGACAGGGCGAAACGGGACGCAAGCTGATGCAGCGCAATCGCTCGTACGTCTTCTTCAAACTGGAGGAGGACGCCGATCCGAACGAGGGGCCGACCGGCGGCGCCGGAATCGCGCTCACAAAGCTGCGCTCGATCGCCATCGACCGGCGGCTCTGGCCCTATCACGCGCCGTTCTGGATCGAGGCGCGCTTGCCATGGCGCGGTCCTTCGCCGTCTGCGTTTCGCCGATTGACGATCGCCCAGGATACCGGCTCGGCGATTCTCGGCGCCGCGCGCGCCGATATTTTCTTCGGGACCGGCGAGGAAGCCGGCGAGCGCGCCGGCGATATACGGCACGACGCCGCGTTCGCGATCCTTCTTCCGGTCGGAGCCGAACTTTGAAGGAGCGCCCAGCTTATTCAAACGCATCGGGTTTGCGGCTCCTGACCGACGAGGAGATCGAGTTGTGGCGCGCCGTGGCCAAGAGCGTCGCGCCGCGCCAGGGCGCGACCTTGCCGGCCGCGCGCAAGCGCGCCGCGCCGGCGGCGGCTCCGCTCAAGGCGGAAAAACCGGCGGCGGCGTCGACGGCGAAGGTCGAGGCGCCGCAAAATCTCGCCTTGGCGCCGCTGGAAAAACGACTCAAGCGCCGGCTTGCTCGCGGCGGCGCCGGGCCCGAGGATGCGATCGATCTGCACGGCATGAGCGAGGCCGAGGCGCATCGGGCGCTGCGCGGCTTCTTGTCCTATGCGCAAGCGCGCGGCGCGCGGCTGGTCCTGATCATCACCGGCAAGGGCGAAGGCAAAGGGCCCGCGCCGCCGCTCTGGACGGAGCCCGGCCTGCTGCGACGCCTGACGCCGCATTGGCTGCGCGCTCCCGATCTGCGCGCCATCGTGCTTGGCTTCGAAGAAGCCGGCCGCGGCCATGGCGGCGCCGGGGCCTTGTACGTCCGGCTGAGAAGACCGCGCGCGGCGGCGCGCTGAGGGCCGCCATTGACCCTCGGCGGCTCAAATGCGACGAGACTTCCGCAAAAAGGGGACCCTTTCCCGCATGACGCGTGAACGCATCGAAGTGCTCGGCCTCGGCAATTCGCTGGTCGATATTCTCGCCCCTGCGGAAGACGATTTCCTGCGCGCCGAAGCGATCCAGAAAGGCGGGATGACGCTGATCGACGAGGCGCGGGCCGAAGCGCTCTATGCGCATATGAGCGCGACGACGATCGTCTCCGGCGGCTCGGCGGCCAACACGGTGGTCGGCGTGCGATCGCTCGGCGTCAAGGCGGCCTATATCGGCAAGGTCAAGGACGACGAGCTCGGCCGCGCCTTCATCCACGACATCCGCGCGACCGGCGTCGGCTTCTCGGTGAAGCCTGCCGCCGAGGGGCCGGCGACGGGGCGCTGCTACATTTTCGTCACGCCGGACGGCGAGCGCTCGATGAACACCTATCTCGGTGCGAGCCAACTTCTCTCGCCGCCCGATCTGGACGAGAATCTGGTCCGCGAAGCGCGCATCGTGTATCTCGAAGGCTATCTGTGGGACAGGCAGGCGGCCAAGGAGACGTTCCAGAAAGCGGCGCGCATCGCCCATGCCGCCGGCGCGCGTGTCGCGCTGACTCTGTCGGACGCGTTCTGCGTCGACCGCTTTCGCGCCGAGTTTCTCGATCTCATCCGTAGCGGCCTTGTCGATACGGTCTTCGCCAATACCGAGGAGGTCCATTCGCTGTACCAGACCGCCGATTTCAAGACGGCGCTTGAAGCGCTGCGCGCCGAGGGCGCGCTCGGCGTGGTGACTCGCTCGGAAAACGGCTCGATCGTCGTCGATGGGCAAGAGACGTTCGAAGTGCCGGCTTTCCCGATCGACCGCCTCACCGACACGACCGGCGCGGGCGATCTTTTCGCCGCCGGCTTTCTCGCCGGCATGGCGCGCGACGCCGGCCATGTGACATCGGCCAGGCTCGGCGCGCTCGCCGCGGCTGAGGTCATCCAGCATCTCGGCGCCCGGCCGCAGGTGCGCCTGGCCGATCTGGCGGCGGAGAATGGGCTGGCGGTGTAGGGGCGACGAAGGAGAGAGGCTGCCAAGCGGGCGGCCATTGGTCGAAAGCGATCAATCGCAGCGTCGATTTTGAGCTTTTCTTCTGCTACATATGCGCGTATGTAAGTTCTATGTCTCACCTCTCAATTCGCGATCTGCAGAGAATTTCAGGCGAGACCATCGGCGCCTTGCCGGGGCCGACGGCGGTAAAGTCCGGCGAACGAACAGTTGGACTGCTCGTGCCGCTGAAGGCGGCCGATCCGGATCGCCTCGCCGCCATACTGGCGAGAGCCGAGGCATTGGCCAGGGGCCGCGACGCCGCGGCCGACGATGCGGCTTTGGCTCCCTTCGGCGATGTCGATCCGGTCGATTATTCGCTCGACGAAGTACGAAAGCTCGTCTGCGGACCGGGAAAATCGTGAAGCCGCCTTCGTCAACGCTGGTGATCGACGCCGCAATATTGGTCGCCGCAGCCCGGGGTAGAAGCTCGGGCGCGCTTATTATCGCGGCGCGCGGCGCATTCCTCGTCGCTACGGATCGAGCCGTTCTTGAAGCGAGGAGACGGATCGAATTCGGCATGGGACGGCCCGAACTGCTGGCCATTCTCGATGGTCTCGTCGCCGAAATGACCGTCGTTCCGGTCGCGGCTTTGCAGCCGTTATTGCCCATGTGCGAAATTGCGCTTCGCGATGCCGTTGCTAGCCGGAATGGATCGAGCAAGGACGCGCATATCCTGACGCTGGCCCGGAGCGTCGAAGGGGACATTTGGACGACGGATCGCGATTTCGGCGGCGCCGGCGTGGCGACGTGGTCAACGCCCAACCTCATGCGAGGTCTGGCGGCGCGAGACGACGCAGCAAACTAAGCTGCGCTCGCTTTTTGAATGGATTGTTTCGCTTCCGCTCGCCATGACGAAGGCGGTTTTACCCCGATTTCCGCGTCGCGTTTTCCGGCGCCGCCGCCTCAAGCGCAATCGTC